>NZ_CP036436.1:0-19305 GCF_004322975.1 Citrobacter sp. ABFQG | reverse complement strand
TTGCCGGCAGACACGGTAACGGAGACGCCGGTCAGCTCCCTGCCGCTGGACCAGGCGACGGTCAGCGTCACTAAACGTGTGGCGGATATTGTGAAGGACGAGCGGCAGCATATTGCGGTTGTCACCGGCCGGCCAATGAGTGTTCCTGTGGTGGATGCGAAACCGACAAAACGTCCGGGGGTATTCAGTGTGTCGATTCCGGGTCTCCCGTCTCTGCAGGTGAGCGTACCTAAAGGTGTTCCGGCCGCGAAAGCCCCGCCAAAAGGCATTATTGCTGAAAAAGGTGATTCACGTCCGGCTGGTTTTACGGCCGGTGGTAACTCCCGTGAAGCCGTTATTCGTTTCCCGAAAGAGAGCGGACAGAAACCGGTCTATGTGTCGGTGACGGATGTTCTTACTCCGGCACAGGTAAAACAGCGTCTGGAGGAAGAAAAGCGTCGCCAGCAGGCATGGGACGCTGCTCACCCGGAAGAGGGGCTGAAAAGAGAGTATGATAAAGCGAAAGCTGAGCTGGATGCTGAAGATAAAAATATTGCGACCTTAAACAGTCGCATTGCATCGACAGAGAAGGCGATCCCCGGTGCAAGGGCTGCTGTTCAGGAAGCCGATAAAAAGGTAAAAGAGGCAGAGGCAAATAAAGATGATTTTGTGACTTATAACCCGCCTCATGAATATGGCTCCGGGTGGCAGGATCAGGTTCGCTATCTTGATAAGGATATTCAGAATCAGAATGAGAAATTAAAAGCTGCCCAGACATCTTTAAACGAAATGAATGAATCCTTATCCAGGGATAAGGCTGCGCTTTCCGGGGCGATGGAGAGCCGGAAACAAAAGGAGAAAAAAGCGAAGGATGCAGAAAATAAATTAAATGAGGAAAAGAAAAAACCTCGTAAGGGAACTAAAGATTACGGCCATGATTATTTTCCTGATCCCAAGACTGAAGATATTAAGGGGTTGGGAGAGTTGAAAGAGGGTAAACCTAAAACCCCTAAACAAGGTGGTGGTGGTAAGCGGGCCCGATGGTATGGTGATAAAAAGCGTAAAATTTATGAATGGGATTCCCAGCACGGTGAGCTTGAAGGGTACCGCGCCAGTGATGGCGAACACCTCGGGGCATTCGATCCAAAAACGGGTAAGCAGGTTAAAGGGCCGGATCCAAAACGAAACATTAAAAAATATCTTTAAGAGGTAAATATGGGGCTTAAATTACATATTCATTGGTTTGATAAGAAAACCGAAGAGTTTAAAGGTGGTGAATACTCAAAAGACTTCGGTGATGATGGTTCTGTCATTGAAAGTCTGGGGATGCCTTTAAAGGATAATATTAATAATGGTTGGTTTGATGTTGAAAAATCATGGGTTTCGATATTACAGCCACACTTTAAAAATGTAATCGATATTAGTAAATTTGATTACTTTGTATCCTTTGTTTACCGGGATGGTAACTGGTAAGCAAAAGTTATCAAGGATGATTTGAAATACAGACTTCCGGTGTTCAGGGATGAATACCGGGGTTTTTAAATACAGGGAAGGTATATGAAAAAGGTAAAGGTTGTTTTTCTTTTTATATTGATTTTTTCAGGCTTTCTTCTGGTCGCATGTCAGGCAAACTATATCCGGGATGTTCAGGGTGGAACGGTGGCACCATCGTCCTCCTCTGAACTGACGGGGATCGCGGTTCAGTAGAAAAGATCAAAGGATCTTCTTGAGATCCTTTTTTTCTGCGCGTAATCTTTTGCCCTGTAAACGAAAAAACCACCTGGGGAGGTGGTTTGATCGAAGGTTAAGTCAGTTGGGGAACTGCTTAACCGTGGTAACTGGCTTTCGCAGAGCACAGCAACCAAATCTGTCCTTCCAGTGTAGCCGGACTTTGGCGCACACTTCAAGAGCAACCGCGTGTTTAGCTAAACAAATCCTCTGCGAACTCCCAGTTACCAATGGCTGCTGCCAGTGGCGTTTTGCGTGCTTTTCCGGGTTGGACTCAAGTGAACAGTTACCGGATAAGGCGCAGCAGTCGGGCTGAACGGGGGGTTCTTGCTTACAGCCCAGCTTGGAGCGAACGACCTACACCGAGCCGAGATACCAGAGTGTGAGCTATGAGAAAGCGCCACACTTCCCGCAAGGGAGAAAGGCGGAACAGGTATCCGGGAAACGGCAGGGTTGGAACAGGAGAGCGCAAGAGGGAGCGATTCATCGGAAACGGTGATGATCTTTAAGTCCTGTCGGGTTTCGCCACTCCTGACTGATTCATGGTTGAGCCACCGGCTCCCACAGATGCACCGAAAAAGCGTCTGTTTATGTGAACTCAGTCAGGAGGGCGGAGCCTATGGAAAAACGCCACCTGCGTGGCCTTGCCGTTTTGCCTCACATGTTAGTCCCCTGCTTATTCACGGAATCTGTGGGTAACTTTGCATGTGTCCGCAGCGCCCGCCGCAGTCTCACGGCCGGAGCGTAGCGACCGAGTGAGCGAGGAGGCGCAATTTCCCCGGCACCTACAAGACGGACACCGGACGCGCTGATGTGGCATATTGTCCCCTGATTAAGTCTTTATATTCCCTGATAATAAATTACCAGGATAGGTGAATCATATCGGTTTTTCGCTGAACATTTTACGTTAACCTATCTCTGTTGCTTTTTTCTCCTTACGGAGAAATACAGGTCATCCCCGCGAGGGCGTGGCTGACCTCAGGGGGATATCCCCTGCTTACGCTGGCTGGACGCCACCGACGCACGGTCTCTCCCCCTCTTTCTGGCTCCGTCCGGCTGGACGCCGGCCACGCCAGAAATTCACCCGGCCCCCGTCAGGCTCACGCCTGACCACCCACAAAAATCCACGGTGCTGGACGCACCTGGCGAAGCAGCAAAGCTGCTCCTGATTTTGCGGGTGGTCAGCCGCTCGCTATGGCGAACTCTGACGGGGGCCGGAACACCGGAAAAGACCGCACTGGGGTGCCGCCTTTTCCTCTCACACGCTGGGGCGTGCTCGTTGTTCCTCCGGGGCTGCGCCTTTTCCGCATGGGGCGGAAAGAGGCTGGCCTCCGTGGTGAAAGCTGAACGCAATCACCACGGACGTGACCGCCGCCGCCATGCCTTGGGGCATGTCCGCGGCTTGTGCAGCGGGGGCTGCACATCACGCCGGCAAACCATCGTCTGAAGGAGAGAGAACATGTTTAATACGGATTCGCTTGCCTGGAAGTGGCACATTCCGGAGCTGGCCCGGCAGATTTATCCGTGGGTCAGC
The DNA here is from genome assembly GCF_004322975.1 of Citrobacter sp. ABFQG. Taxonomy (NCBI): domain Bacteria; kingdom Pseudomonadati; phylum Pseudomonadota; class Gammaproteobacteria; order Enterobacterales; family Enterobacteriaceae; genus Citrobacter; species Citrobacter sp. ABFQG. Next base: position 16,064 of record NZ_CP036436.1, on the reverse strand, counting down.
TGGCTGTACCAGGAGTATTACGGTCTGGCCGGGGCTTTCCTAGTTATCGGCCTGTTTTTCGGTCTGGCTGAACTTTGGGCCGGACGGATGCGTTTTGTGGGGCTGAGTCATAAGGAGCGACGGGAGTATGCCGATCGCTATAAGCGCGATAATAAACGGCCAGCGCCATTTTCGGTGCTGGCCTCGCTGGATTCGCCCGGGCGGATGGTCAGGGCACGTCGACATGTCTGGAACTACGCGTACTGGCTGACCGGCGCGGCCGGTCTGGCCCTTCTGGGGGTTCTAAGCGGGAATCCCAGAAAATTCCGTCATTCCGTATGATGAAAATTCAGTCGACTCCTCGCTTGACGTGACGAGCGCCAAAAGCCTGCCGCATCTGCCTGGCGCGCTCGAGCTCATCGCCATGCAAATACATCGACGTCGTGGCGATCGACGCATGGCGTAGGTTGTCGCGCACCGCGGTGAGCTGAGCTCCCCGGGCCAACGCATGGCTGGCATGACTGTGACGCATCCAATGAGGCGTGGCACGGCGCAGCTTTTCGGCGGCGACCGGATGATCGGCCTCAATGGCCTCAGCGGCTTGCGTAAAGAATCTTCGCAACACGCACCAAAGGTGAGGGCCGGTGATGCCGGCATTACCGTCTTCCCCAAGACTGCCCACCAGGGGCGTTTTCGGATTCCACCGTTCCCGGCTGACTGGCAGTTGACGCTGTGCCAAGTATTGGTCCAGCGCCGTATACGCGAGCGGCGGCAAGGCCACCTTACCTGGTTTGCCACCTTTGCCAACCAAATGCAGCCAGTGGTCACCGTGCTCGTCGAGGCGGACATTACCCAGGACGGCGCCGACCAGTTCGCTAGCGCGCAGGCCCGTGGCATAGCCGAAGTCGAGCATGAAGCGCAGGCGTTGTGCTGCCGGCTCGGACCAGCCGTAGGACCATTCCAGGCCGTCTGCAATGGCGCGCAGCAGTAGCCATTCTCCCTCGGTAAAGCCTCGCGCCGTATCCAGTGCGGGCCGCAAGGCGTGACCGCGTACCTTGACGCCGGCGAAAGGGTTGGCCAGCACATAGCGCTGCTCGATGAGCCACCGGAACAGCGCCGAGAGCACCGTCAGCGCATACGCTGCCGAGCGTGCGGACAAGCCGCCCGAGAAGGGGCGCCATTCCACCGAATCGCGTGGTCGAGGTGGCCCCACCCAACGCTCGCGCGGGGTCGGGTGCCGGACAAAGGCCCGGTACGCGATTGCATCGTCCGTGGTCAGGGATGATAGCGCCCGTCCGCGTTCGACGATGGCCCACAGGATTAGCCGCGCAGCCTCCTTGCGATAGGCGCGCTGTGTGGCGACAGTCTCGTGCAGCGCCAGCCAGGCCTGCACGGCCTCGTAGTCGTTGGTCGCATTCAGCGTGCAAGCGTTGCGCGGGGCCCGGAAATTGCCCTGCGAGCCGTCGACTTCGTTCGGCAGACGCAACTGCTCCCACGGCACGATGCCGCTGGGCTGAATAATCGGGATCAGGGCCCGGGCGCGCTCGGTGAGCTGCGGATGTGCGGCAAAGAAAGCCTCGACCTGCCGGGCGCCTGTCATGCCGAGTCCCTCGATGGCTTTCCACCAGCCACGCCGGCGGGGAATGCGCACGGTCAGCGCCGAGAGGGTGTGGATACCGTACGCCTGCAGTGCCCTGACGGTCCTCGGAGACAGCCACTGGTCGATGCTGTCGCTGATCTGGGGCTTCGGCGCCGGCAGCGTGGGCAAGAGCCGGATCGCGCGTTCGACGGCACCCGCGCGCCCCTGTCGCTCTTCGGGGGCGTGCTGGAACACGTCGGCCAGATCCGGCCGGTGGCGGCTGTTGGCGAAAACGATGAGCTGGCGGCGGATATGCCCCAGCATCCCTCGCGCTGATTGACCGGCGGCCTTGCGTGCCGCCAGGTAGTGTTCAACGGCCGCGCGAGAGCTGAGTCCCGCGTACCAGCCGCGCAAGGCAGCCAGCGAATCCGCATCGGGAAAGCCGACTGGGGTAGAACTCGAAGCCGTAGTCTGGCCCGTTTTCATATGGACAGGTTGCGATTCGAAAAGCGAGTAACGCGATAATAACGATTATTTCAGTAGAATCGAAAATGCCCCATGTTTCTACGAAACCTCAAGATAGCAAGAACGGGCCATGAGCAAGAAGAACAAGCTACTCAGCGTCCTATCCGACGCCGAACAGGAGGCCTTGTATGGCCTGCCGGAGTTCGATGATGCGCAGCAGCTGGAATATCTGGCTGTGACAGAAACCGAGTTGGCGCTTGCCAACAGCCGGCCCAGTCTTCATGCCAAGGTCTATTGCCTCTTGCAGATCGGCTACTTCAAGGCCAAGCATGCCTTCTTCAGTTTCGACTGGGACGAAGTCGAGGACGATTGCGCTTTCGTGCTGAGCCGCTATTTCCACGGCGAGGTGTTCGAACCCAAGGCGATCACCAAGCATGAACGCTACACCCAGCGCGAGCAGATCGCCAAACTATTCGGCTACTGGCCGTGGTCGGCCGCCTTCCTGCCGCAGCTCGAGCAGCAGGCCGCACGGACCGTGCGGCGTGACGTAACGCCGGGGTTCGTCGCCGCCGAGCTGATCGTCTGGCTCAATGAGCACAAGATTATCCGGCCCGGCTATACGACCTTGCAAGAGTTGGTCAGCGAAACGCTATCCGCCGAGCGCCGGCGCCTGGGCAATCTGCTGGAGCAAGCGTTGGACGAATCTGCCAAGGCCGCGCTGAGCCAGCTTCTGGTCCGTGATGACACCCTGTCGCAACTGGCGGCGCTCAAGCAGGACGCCAAGAATTTCGGCTGGCGCCAGATGGTCCGCGAGCGCGAAAAGCGCGCCACGCTGGAGCCGCTGCACGCAATCGCCAAGACACTGCTGCCTAAACTCGACGTCTCGCAGCAGAACCTGCTGTACTACGCGAGCCTGGCAAACTTCTACACCGTCCACGACCTGCGCAATCTGAAGGCCGATCAGACCCAACTCTACCTGCTGTGCTATGCCTGGGTACGCTACCGGCAGCTCTCCGACAACCTGGTCGATGCGATGGCGTACCACATGAAGCAGTTGGAGGACGAAAGCAGCGCTGGTGCCAAACAATCCTTTGCCGACGAGCAGGTGCGCCGTCAGCAGGAAACGCCGCGGGTAGGCCGCCTGCTGTCACTCTACGTTGATGATAGCGTGGCCGATCCCACGCCCTTCGGCGAGGTGCGGCAGCGCGCCTACAAGATCATGCCTCGCGATACGCTGCAAACCACGGCGCAGCGTATGAGCGTGAAGCCGGCGAGCAAGCTGGCCTTGCAGTGGCAGGCGGTGGACGGGCTGGCCGACCGCATGCGCCGCCATCTTCGTCCACTGTACGTTGCGCTCGACCTCTCCGGCTCCAATCCAGACAGTCCATGGCTTGCCGCGCTGGCCTGGGCCAAAGGTGTTTTTGCCAAGCAGCAGCGGCTGTCGCAACGGCCACTCGACGAGTGGCCCGCGGCGACACTTCCGAAACGCTTGCGGCCGTACCTGCTGACCTTCGACGCCGACGGTAAACCAACCGGCCTGCACGCTGACCGCTACGAGTTCTGGCTGTACCGCCAGATCAGGAAGCGTCTCCAATCGGGTGAACTCTACCTCGACGACAGCCTGCAACACCGGCACTTCTCAGATGAACTGGTTGAGATGGACAGGAAGATCGATGTGCTCGCAAAAATGGAGATCCCCTTCCTGCAGCAACCCGTCCATGCCCAACTCGATGCGCTGACTGCCGAACTGCGCACGCAGTGGCTGGCGTTCAACCGCGAGCTGAAACAGGGCAAGCTGACGCACCTCGAATACAACAAGGACACGCAGAAACTGACCTGGCGCAAGCCCAAGAGCGAGAATGAGAAAGCGCGCGAAAAGGCATTCTACGAGAAGCTTCCGTTCTGCGACGTGGCCGACGTGTTTCGCTTCGTCAACGACGAGTGCAAGTTTCTGTCGGCGTTCACGCCCATGCAGCCGCGCTACGCGAAGAAGGTCGCCGACGCTGACAGCCTGATGGCGGTCATCATCGCGCAAGCGATGAACCACGGCAACCACGTCATGGCGCGCACCAGCGACATCCCGTACCACGTGCTGGATAGCGGCTACCAGCAGTACCTGCGCCAGGCAACGCTGCACGCGGCCAACGACTGCATCAGCAACGCCATCGCCACGCTACCGATCTTCCCATACTACTCGTTCGACCTCGAAACGCTGTACGGTGCCGTCGACGGGCAGAAATTCAGCGTCGAACGGCCGACCGTGAAGGCGCGCTATTCGCGCAAGTACTTCGGGCGCGGCAAGGGCGTGGTCGCCTACACGCTGCTGTGCAACCACATCCCGCTCAACGGCTACCTGATCGGCGCGCACGACTACGAGGCCCACCACGTGTTCGACATCTGGTATCGCAACACGTCGGACATCATGCCGACCGCGATCACCGGCGACATGCACAGCGTCAACAAGGCCAACTTCGCCATCCTGCATTGGTTTGGCCGGCGGTTCGAGCCGCGCTTCACCGACCTCAACGCGCAATTGAAAGAACTCTACTGCGCTGACGATCCAGCACAGTATCAGGCGTGCCTGATTCGGCCAGTCGGGAAAATCGACTGCGATCTCATCCATCGCGAGAAGCCGAACATCGACCGGATCGTCGCCACACTCGGGCTGAAGGAAATGACGCAGGGCACGCTGATCCGCAAGCTGTGCACCTACACCACGACGAACCCGACGCGGCGCGCGATCTTCGAGTTCGACAAGCTCATCCGCAGCATCTACACGCTTCGCTACCTGCGCGATCCGCAACTGGAACGCAACGTGCACCGCTCGCAAAATCGCCTCGAGTCCTACCATCAGCTACGCTCGGCCATTGCCCAGGTCGGCGGTAAGAAGGAACTGACCGGTCGCACCGACATTGAAATCGAGATCAGCAACCAGTGCGCACGGCTGATCGCCAACACGATCATTTTCTACAACTCGGCAATCTTGTCGCGGCTGGTGACCAAGTACGAGGCGGCCGGCAACAGCAAGGCGCTGGCACTCATCACAAAAATTTCGCCTGCGGCATGGCGGCACATCCTGCTCAACGGGCACTACACCTTTCAAAGCAGCGGCAAGACGATCGATCTCGATGCGATCGTCGCAGGCCTGGAACTGGAGTGACGGAATTTTCAGCGGTTCCGTGTTAGCAGCAGTGTAAAACTGACCCACCCCAGCGAAGTAAAACTGATCCACCTGGGCTAGTTTGGCGGCCTTTTCGAGGCCGTCGATGTTGACCCAGGAGCAAACCGTGGAAATCAGAGTTCTTGCCCGACAGGGCCACTCCATCCGGCACATCGCCCGCACGTTGGGGGTCTCGCGCAATACCGTGCGCCGCTACCTCCGCGATCCGTCGGTAGCGCGATACCAGCCCCGTGAACCACGCCCCACCAAACTGGGGCCATTTGAATCTTATCTGCGGCAACGGGTCGAGCAGGCCCACCCCATCTGGCTGCCTGCCACCGTCCTGAATCGGGAAATCCGCGCTCAAGGGTATGGCGGCGGTCTCTCGTTATTGCGCGCCTTCCTCGCCACGCTCAAGCCCGCCCGCCGCGAAGCAGGTCCGGCCGTCCGTTTCGAGACCGAGCCCGGACGGCAGTTGCAGGCTGATTTCGTGGTCTTGCGCCGGGCCAGATCCCCCATGTCGGCCTTCGTCGCCACGCTGGGATACAGCCGCATGACGTTTGTCACCTTCGTACCGGACGAATCCTTCGAGTCCGTGCGGGACTCCCTGTTGCTGGCTTTTGACTATCTGGGCGGTGTGCCCCGCGAGGTGTTGTTCGACAACATGAAGACCGTGGTGCTGGAACGCGATGCCTACGGTGACGGCAAGCACCGTTTTCACCCCGGCTTGCTTCAACTGGCCGATGACCTGGGGTTCCGGATCCGGCTGTGTCGCCCGTATCGGGCCCAGACCAAAGGCAAGGTCGAGCGCTTCAATCGCTACTTCCGCGAGAGCTTCTACAACCCGTTGCTGACCCGGATGAAGGGCACGGGGCTGCTGCTCGATTGTGCTGCTGCCAACCGACGCGTCCGTGACTGGTTGGCAGACGAGGCGAATGTGCGGGTCCACGCCACCCTGAACGAGCGCCCCATCGACCGTTGGCGGCAGGAGCGGGAACACCTGCAACCCTTGCCATCCCGTGTGCGGCGCGACGAGGCCCCCCTGCTGGATAACAGTCTCCGCCCGGTACCACTGGAATCTCTCCAGCACCCACTGTCTGTCTATGACGCAATTGGGGAGGCCTGCCGATGAACCTCCAGCATGAGCGGATCGACGCCCTGTGCCAGCAACTCAAACTCGAACGGGTGGCAACGCATTACCCCGTCCTGGCGCAGCAGGCGGTGCGCGAGGACTTCAGCTTCACCGACTTCCTGGAACACCTGTTGCGGCATGAAGCGGGGTGTCGCCAGCAGCGCAGCCGCGAACTGCTGACGCGGATGGCTTGCTTCCCGGGCATCAAGACCCTGGAGGACTATGACTTCAGCTTCAACCCCGGCGTGCCCAAGGCACTGGTGCAGGAGCTGGGCAGTCTGGCGTTTGTCGAACGGGCCGAGAACGTGGTGCTGATCGGACCCTCTGGCATCGGCAAGACCCACCTCGCCATCGCCTTGGGTTACAAGGCCGCGCAAGCCGGGGTCAAGACACGCTTCATCACGGCAGCCGACCTGATGCTGCAACTGAGCACGGCGCAGCGACAAGGGCGGCTGAAGGAATACTTCAACCGCGCCATCCTCGGTCCACGGCTGCTGGTGATCGATGAGATCGGCTACCTGCCTTTCGGACGCGAGGAAGCGAACCTGTTCTTTCAGGTGGTGGCGAAGCGCTATGAGAAAGGGGCGATGATCCTGACCTCGAACCTGCCGTTCAGCCAGTGGGCCGACGCGTTTGCCGGCGATACCACCCTGACAGCCGCGATGCTGGATCGGCTGCTGCACCATGCCCATATCCTGACCCTGAGCGGCGAAAGCTACCGCTTGAAGGACAAGAGGAAGGCGGGAGTGGTCAGGAAAAATTCCAAACCCGAATGATCCAGGTGGGTCAGTATTACTTTGGTGATTCAGGGGTAAAGTGGGTCAGTTTTCAGTTGGTGTTGACACCGGCGTACCCTCGGTGCTATCTTCGCGCCCCAATAGTCGGGGCTTGGCCAGGACTTCCTGAGGCCGTCCGTAACGTGGATGCCGAGGTCAGGCGAGGTGGCCGACCCATGAACGCCGACCTGATTCGTTTTTCAATAGCGCTGGACGTTGTGGTGCCAGGGACTTACCAACCCGATGTGTGCCCATCCGGGGCAGTTACAGCCGTTACAGCCTCTGGAGAGGGAGCGGCTTGCCGCTCGGTGATAATCCCAGCTGTAGCGGCCTGATTACATCCGGCCGCTACACCTAGCTCCACCTTCAAACAAGGAATATCGTTGATGTCACTGTATCGCCGTCTAGTTCTGCTGTCTTGTCTCTCATGGCCGCTGGCTGGCTTTTCTGCCACCGCGCTGACCAACCTCGTCGCGGAACCATTCGCTAAACTCGAACAGGACTTTGGCGGCTCCATCGGTGTGTACGCGATGGATACCGGCTCAGGCGCAACTGTAAGTTACCGCGCTGAGGAGCGCTTCCCACTGTGCAGCTCATTCAAGGGCTTTCTTGCTGCCGCTGTGCTGGCTCGCAGCCAGCAGCAGGCCGGCTTGCTGGACACACCCATCCGTTACGGCAAAAATGCGCTGGTTCCGTGGTCACCCATCTCGGAAAAATATCTGACAACAGGCATGACGGTGGCGGAGCTGTCCGCGGCCGCCGTGCAATACAGTGATAACGCCGCCGCCAATTTGTTGCTGAAGGAGTTGGGCGGCCCGGCCGGGCTGACGGCCTTCATGCGCTCTATCGGCGATACCACGTTCCGTCTGGACCGCTGGGAGCTGGAGCTGAACTCCGCCATCCCAGGCGATGCGCGCGATACCTCATCGCCGCGCGCCGTGACGGAAAGCTTACAAAAACTGACACTGGGCTCTGCACTGGCTGCGCCGCAGCGGCAGCAGTTTGTTGATTGGCTAAAGGGAAACACGACCGGCAACCACCGCATCCGCGCGGCGGTGCCGGCAGACTGGGCAGTCGGAGACAAAACCGGAACCTGCGGAGTGTATGGCACGGCAAATGACTATGCCGTCGTCTGGCCCACTGGGCGCGCACCTATTGTGTTGGCCGTCTACACCCGGGCGCCTAACAAGGATGACAAGTACAGCGAGGCCGTCATCGCCGCTGCGGCTAGACTCGCGCTCGAGGGATTGGGCGTCAACGGGCAGTAAGGCTCTGAAAATCATCTATTGGCCCACCACCGCCGCCCTTGCGGGCGGCATGGATTACCAACCACTGTCACATTTAGGCTAGGAGTCTGCGCGGCAGAGCCGTGTGACCGGTTTTCTGTAGAGCACTGACGATGGCGGCGGCGCTCTCTGCAATTGGCAAGGCGTCGGCGCCAAGGATACCAATCTTGCGGCGCGCGGCGTGTTATGACGACTGGGGTGCATTTGAGCCGCCCCATTTAACCTTCGCCCTCACAGATACGCCATTCGCCTCAGATTTAGCGCCATGCAGACGAGCTTCCACTCGGCTTGCACCTTGTCCAGGCCCCTCATGCTGAACTGACGCAATCCCATCACCGCCTTGATCCAACCATTCGGAGCCTCCACGATCGACTTGCGCCGGCGGTAAGCTGCATCGCCTTGCTCCGTTTTCAATTTCGCCGCAATCGCCGCCGTATGCGGATGGGTCTTGGCATTGACCTTGGCATCTTCACGTCCCTCGCGGCCGAGGGCAACGATGACATCGCCGTGGTGATCGGCGACCTTTGCCAGAACAGCCTCACTACGGAATCCCGCATCCGCCAGCGTCTGGGCCGGCATTTCTCCGGTGTTGGCCTGAACTGCTGCCAGCATGCCCAGCAGCGCCTGACTGTCCGCGGCGCAGTTGGTCAACTCCGCCGCCACGATGATCTGGTGCTCGGCATCGACCGCTGTGTACCCGTTGTAGCTCTGCTCGGAGCCACCACCGGCGTGTTTCATGATCCGGCTGTCCGGATCGGTGAAGCTTTCCTGATCACGGTCATCCGGCACACCAAACTCGCGTTTGTACGAGCCACCGCCCTTGTCCGAGCCATCCGGATGGCGAGGCCGGCGGCCATCGTCTTCGCTGCGCCCCCGGGCCTGGTCCGCTTCACGCTGGCGCGCTTCCAGGCGCGCCTTTGCCGCCTGGATCGCCTCCAGGCGCTTCTCGCGGCGAGAAATCTCGGCAGGAATGTCCAGCTCCGGCTCGTTACGCTCCTGGTCGTCGGTAGCCTTGGCGCGATCAAGCAGCGCCTTGATCTCGCAATGCAATTCGTCCTCGGCCGGCTTCATGCGCTTATAGCTCATCGCCTTGTGGCGGCTGGCGTTGGCTTTTACCTTGGTGCCGTCGACCGCGATCGTGCCAAGCTTCACCAGCCCACATTCGCGCGCCAGTTGCACCACCTGAACGAACAAATTCTCAAGCTCGGTCAGGTGTAGGGCACGGAAGTCACTCAGCGTGCGGTGGGCCGGGAAGTTTCCAGCGGCCAGCACACGCAACGCGACATCCTCGTACAGCTTCCTGGCTAGTTTGCGCGAAGAGAAGACGCCGCTCGCGTAACCATAGATCAGCACTTTGACCATCATCGCCGGATGAAACGGCTGATTGCCCGGACCACCGCCGGCATACCGGGCGTGGAATGCGCTCAAGTCCAGCGTATCGACAGTCTCGCTGATGAAGTAGGCAAGATGCCCTTCAGGTAGCCACTCTCCCAGAGAAGGGGGCAGCAGATAGGATTGGTCGGGTCGGTAAGGAAGGTAACTGGCAGCCATCCCCGTATCGTCCTCGATCTTCCGCCGATTTGGCTTCTGCCGCGCAGGCTCCTAGGCCACCGTAGCTAAACATACGAGAAAAACCGCTTCTTGAGCGCTCTCTGAGACCACCTTGCCGACAACGCAGAAACGGTTGCGGAAAAATCGGCGTTTCCGGCGTACGCCACCCGACCTGGACGAACTATTGCGGACCTGGAACTGGAGTAGCGGAATTCCCCGGGGTTTCAGCGTCGCGCCACAGCGCCTCAGATAGATGCGGTAGCCTTTGGCGGGTCGTCATGCCGCGGACCACCCCCCCAAAAAATTCCACAATGCGGAATGGCGGAATTTTCTGGGGTTCCCGCTTACCCCCCCTTCTGGGGGGGCTGGTTGTCGCCGTGTTTATCGAGAGCTGGGGAGAAACCGTCCTGCGTCCGGACCTCTACGCAAACGCAGATTATTACCTGCTGCAGCCGGCTAACCTGTTCGGGATTGCCTGGTGCGCGGGCGGGCTGGCTGTCGGGATTGTGTTGGCGCGGCTGCTGGCGTTCCTGCTGCTTGACGGTCATTTTGCGGCTGCTGACGAGGCGGTGAACGCGAAACTGAATCAGGAGAGCCGGCGCAGCAGCCAGCGGACAGGAGAGATGACCGACGTGCGCCACCTGCATTTCGGGGAGCCGGTACCGGTTAATGCGCTGGCCGATTTTTCCTCGGAGCAGGCCCGGCAGGAGCAGGCGGTGTTTCTGGGTAAGGATGAGCAGGGCAAGCCGGTGCTGGTTCCGCGTGATACCTGGCGCAAGACCAACATTCAGATCCTCGGCCTGCCCGGGAGCGGCAAGAGCGTGATGGCCACCAACGCGCTCATTCGCTGCGTACGCGATTTCGGGGACGCGGTGGTGTACTTCGACCCCAAAGGGGACGCATGGGCGCCGCACGTCTTCCGGGCGCACTGTCCGGACTTCACCCTGCTGGATCTGCGGCCGGGGAAACCGGCGCAGCTGAATCTGTTCCGCGATCTCGACCAGTACGCGCTGAAAAACCTGCTGATTGCCGGGCTTAACCTGGGCGAGACCGGCGACGTGGCGGACCACTACCGCATCAGCGAGCAGAAAGCGGCGAAGCTGATTGCGGAGCAGTTTCCGCAGGGGGCAAACATTCAGCAGGTGCTGGCGGCGGCGTACGCGCTGCCGGAGGCCCTGAAAAAGGACGTGAAGGGGTTGATCACTAGGCTGGAAAACGTCGCTGACCTGAGCGTCCTGCAGACGGACAGTGGCATCGATGTGGCGGGGATTATCAACGGCGGCGGCTGCCTGTACGTTATCGGCTCGATGGACGACGAGGCGGTGATCCGTGTGCAAAAAATGCTGTTTGCCCGCTGCGCGCAAATCATCATTGCGCGGGACGAGTTCCGGGAGTGGCCACACGTCAGCGTGATGCTCGATGAAATTAAATATCTGCTGTCGAAGTATGTACTGAACGCACTGGGGACGCTGCGCAGCCGGGACTGCAATCTGTTGCTCGCGCACCAGTCGCTGGGCGATTTCGGGCAGTGCGGGCAGGATCTGCCCGCTGAATTTGTGAAAACCACGGTACTGGATAACACGCCGATCCGCTGGTTTTACCGGGCGGCCAGCCTGGAGTCCGCGCAGTGGGCGGCGGGGCAGACCGGGGAAATCAGGGTGGACGTGGAGCGCCGCCGTGCCAGCCGGGAGGCGGGGAACGTGGAGCATATCAGCGGGGACAGCTTCATCCAGAAGGAGGCGCGGCCGCTGTTTGACGTGAACACCCTGCAACACCTGCCGGACGGGTTCGCGGTCATGACCGGGCTGGGTGTGGCCCGGATGGCGTTCAGCAGTCCGCTGCGGGTTGAGCGCCGGGAAATCCCGTTGCAGCGTTTCCCGGTGCTGGCGAAAACCGATCCCCTGGCGGAGTTCCGGCCCCCGGCCGACGGCGGCGGGCCGAAAGCGGATGATGATTTTGCGGGGATTTACTGATGGCGCTGGAGCTGTACAACGTCAGCCACGCGAAACGACAGGCGCGGAACGCGGAGAAAACCCGGCTGACCCTGCGCTGGTTGCGGGAAGAGCTGTGTTCCACGGCGGAGCTGGTTGCGCGGCGGCTGGGGATTGCGGCGGTGCAGCCGGTCTACCGCTTCCTCGACAGCCTGGTGGCGAAAGGGCTGCTGGTCCGGACCAAATATCCGGTGGACGGCCGTCAGGTCAGCGTGTGGGGGCTGACGCCGCATGGCGTGGCGTTCTCGTTCGACGAGGACGAACCGCTGGCGGATGTTATTCCGTTTCAGCCGTCAAGGGTGTCGGCAGCACATCTGCCGCACCGGCTGGCCGTGCAATCCCTGCGCCTTGATATGGAAGCCAGAGGGGCCACCGGCTGGCGCATTCTGCACCGTCTGAGTCTTAAAGGCATGAAAGTGCCGGACGCCCTGGCGGAGCTGGACGGTAAAACGGTGGCGTTTGAGGTGGAGCGCACCGTCAAGAGCCGTCGCCGGTATCAGGAAGTGGTGTCCGGGTATCTGTTCAACCGCAAAGCTAACGGCATCGATGAAATCTGGTACATCTGCCCGGACCGGGCGACGCAGGTCAGGGTGCAGCGGGCAATCCTGTCGGTGGATGAAATCGTGAACCCACAGACCGGCGAGGCCCGCAAAACGGCAGAGCTGGATCGTGAACGGTTGTTTGCGTGCTTTAAATTTATGACAACGGAGTGAGGGATTATGGCGCTGTACATGGTATTTATTGAAGACGCGGAGGACCGGAACGGCGAGCGCTGCATCATGCCGACCAGCGAGCATCTGGAAGATATGGTGGTGCTCGCCTGGCAGACCGGGGCGTATGTTTTCTGTTTTGTCGACCGGGCCCAGCATCTGGCGATGATGAAATCCATCGGGATGTATGACGAGCGGCTCAACAGCGACGAAAAAGCCACGTACTTTTTCACTGGTAAAAATCCGCAATGGGAACGGAACAAACCCACAGGAATGAAGCTGTGTGATTACCTCTATCGCAAGGTGGAGCGGTTCGCCATCGAGAACGGTGTGCAGGTGGTTGATGCCGGGAAGTGCTCACCGGAGCAGATTAACGCGATGATTGACGTGGTGAGTGAGCGGCACGGGGAAAGCGCGGTGAACGAGAAGCTGAAAGCGGAGCTGATGCGGGAATATAACAGCCGCTATTTTAACGTGCCGGTACCTGAACTGCCGGAGGACAAACCTGCCCGCCGGTGGTGGCCGTTCGGCAAAAAATAAATGCCAGCACCGGCCATGCCGGTGCTGTTATTCCTCCCCGAGCTTATCCCGCATCACCTGCCAGAGTGTTTCCGCATCCTCGTGTAGCCGCTCGCACATGTCGGCCGGGGTATCCATATCCAGCTCATTCAGTTTATCGAGCAATAGCAGCGACTGCTCCTTAATAAATTTAGCCATATTGAGGGCTGTTTTTTCCTGTTTTGTCATGATTCTTTCCTTCCGGGCATGGTGTGCGCCTGTCAGGTATACTGTCTCAAAAATAGCGGGGTGAGACAATGGCGTGGGTGACGGTGAGACAGGCGACGGAACTGACGGGTAAAGCCCGAAGTTCCCTGTATCGGGATATGGCGAAAGGCCGCGTATCATACCGTACGGAAGCTGATGGCGGCCGGGTGGTGGATACCAGCGAGCTTATCCGGGTGTACGGTGAGTTAAGACAGGATGAGACTCACGAGCGGGACGAGTTGAGACTGTCGGGTGAGACTGAAAAAATGGCCTCCGACGCGTTGATCGCGGAGATAAAAGCACTCAGGGAGGAGGTGGCCGGGCTACGGCAGGAAATGCAGTCCATGAGACTGCTGGAACACAAACCGGAGACAGCAGAGACCCCGGCCGGAACACCGCGCCGGTGGTGGCCGTGGGGAAAACGCTGACGCGCTGTGCTTGTCCAACCGGCGACGGCCACGCAATGAATTGCGTCCCCGTCACCGGTTATTAGAGAACAATATGGGGATTCTGGCGCTGGCCGACCACGGCCAGAACCCGGACTTTTCTGGTCTGGTCATCAACATCATAGAGGACATGCTGTCCCATCAGACTGATCCGGCGAACGTCCTCGCCATAGCGTGAGTCCACTTCATAGAGTCGCGGGAAGTCGGCCAGTTTGTCCGCCGCAGCGAGAACCCGGTCGGTAACGTTCTGCGCATCCCACAGGGATGAATTTTCCGCGATATAGTCAAACAGCGTCGTTACATCCTCGATGGCTCCCTGCTTCCATTCCACGTCATACGGCATCGCGCAGTTCCTGATAACGGCCATGCAGGCGCTGGCGGAGTTGTTCCGTGGTCATACCCGGACGCGTGTCAGCACGGGCGGCGGTCACTTTGGCGCGAACCTGATCTTCATACTCTGCCTGGGCCAGTTCTTCGTTAGCCAGTCGCTGCAACAGCGCAGCTTTGTCCGGGCCACCTTCCGGCAGTATGCGGGGCAGGCTTTCAGCCAGTTCCCGAAGAAAGTTGGCGTTTTCGTAGTGTGTAGTGTTGCTCATTGCGGAGCCTCCCGGGTTAATGCGGCAATATGAAGGAAGTTTAGCAGGGGGCGGTCTGAAAGAATATGGTCGTGTCAGTCAGGCTGATGAAGCAGAAAGTCGGTAAAAAAGGGCTTACGGCATCCATTTTACGTCAAAACATATGCCATGCAGTTGCGTGCATAGGCATGCATTAGGATAAAATTTATCGGGCGCGTTTCCGGCAGTTTTCCGGGGGGGTTGTTGCCTGTTTTATCCCGTAGCCGCCGGAAACGCCCTGAGCCCGTCTGAGCGGTGCGCGTAATGACGCGTTATGGTAAATCCACTTACTGTCTGCCTTCATAGCCATCGAGATAAACAGCTGAAATGGTGTCAGCCAGTAGCCTTGATTTTTTCGGTGTGAGGTCTTTGCTGCGGTAATCGGTACCCGCAAATTGTGTTGTGCCTTGGAGTGAGTTTAAAAATTCCTGACTGTGAAACTGCTGAATGCGTTGCTGCACATCACTCCGTGATTTTCCGGTCGCTTTATCCTTTGCGCCCATATCCCAGAACTGCCGGAAAAAAGGCACCATCATTCGTGTTGTGTCAGCTTTCTGGGTGGAAAAATTGGGATCAAAACCGTCATCTGAAGCATATACGTAATGCCGGGTATGCTGTTCCACGCTGCCCTTTGGAGCACAGGCAGTGAGAGTTGCTGTCGCTGTTATCATGGCGATAAGACACAGTTTGCTGCCGGAACGTCTCATGAGCGTCTCCTTACCTTTAATTCTTTTTTCTCATTGAGTTATATATCCGCAGGCTATCTTATCATCAGTTTCTGACCGTGTTCAGTGACCGAACAACCCGAACCAGACCCCCCGTTTCTTTTCCTGTCCCGGAGGGGGCTTTCTGGTATCTCATATAATGATTTCAGTAAAACATACTGAGGCCGGAGAACGGCGCCGTTTGTGCTGGTTTTTGTTGCATCTGGAGGGGATTGCGCATGGTGTGAGTGGCTGTTTTTTTGATCATTTTCACAAAAACGCAAATTTACAGACTTGACATGAAAAACAAGGCAGCGTAATTTTTATACTGTATATAAAACCAGTGGTTATATGTACAGTATTTTATTTTAGTTTATTGTTTTAAAAGTCAAAGAGGAAAAGTATATGAGTGGCGGAGACGGACGAGGTCCGGGTAATTCAGGTCTGGGACACAATGGTGGTCAGGCCAGTGGGAATGTGAACGGTACATCAGGTAAAGGTGGCCCTTCATCAGGTGGTGGTACGGATCCAAACAGCGGGCCGGGCTGGGGTACGACGCATACACCTAACGGGGATATTCATAACTATAACCCGGGGGAGTTTGGTAACGGCGGGAGTAAACCCGGTGGTAATGGCGGTAACAGCGGCAATCATAGCGGGAGCTCTGGTGGCGGACAGTCTTCGGCCACCGCGATGGCCTTCGGTCTGCCTGCCTTGGCCACTCCGGGGGCTGAAGGACTGGCTTTATCCGTTTCCGGCGATGCGTTGTCGGCCGCTGTTGCTGATGTGCTGGCTGCCCTGAAAGGTCCGTTTAAGTTTGGTCTGTGGGGGATTGCGATTTACGGAGTGCTGCCTTCTGAGATAGCAAAAGATGATCCGAAAATGATGTCAAAAATCGTGACGTCA
>NZ_CP036437.1:0-51570 GCF_004322975.1 Citrobacter sp. ABFQG | reverse complement strand
ATCATTTGGGCGGTAATTTCACTGTTCCTGCAAGTGGCTTTCTATCTTTCTGATGTTTATGTGACATTGGGTATAGCGTTAGCTCAAATGATTGGCGTTCTTTTTATTCCTTTTCTCATTGCTCCTTGGACTCGTGGTATTTTTGACGGTTGGGTAAGGTTCATGATTGGTTGGGGGGTTTGTGGAATAGTTCTCCGGTTAACATGTTTACTAACAATGTTAGTGATGAAAGCGACAATTAACGCAGCGGGGGATTTTCAGAACCCTGGAACGGCGCTGATTAATAGTAATTATGATGTTTCAGCTCCATTGGTTGTTACAGATGAAAATTTAGGGTTGCTTATAGCAATAATAGTCTTTGGATTTATATCTTGCGTGATGATATTCAGCTCTTTCACTTTTGCAAAAATGTTAAGTTCTGGCGTTGGAGACACAGGTAAAGCTGTTAACAATACAGCCAAGAAACTCGCTGCTCAGGCTATTAAAGCGCTTATATAGGTAATGAATTATGCCATTAGATAAAAAAGATGTTGATAAAAGTAATCGGGTAGCCAGCAAAACTAAATTTGCTGTTCTGCGTTCGGATAGAAGTATTTTATTAGCGGCGGTTTTTGGGCTGGCTTTAATTAATATTTACTCGGTGGTTAAAGCTAATAATGCTGTTGAGGCATCTAAACGCACTCATGAAGTAGTTTGGGTGAAAATGTATCCTGATGGTACAACGGCGATTGATGAATTTAAGCCCGAAGATGAGCAACCGGTTTATGTCAGAACGGTAAACTCTGGCCTGTCAAAATATGTAGAGTCCCGTTTTCAGGTTCATGCGGAAACTATTAAGCGTGATTATGCAGAGGCCGGAGTATTTTTAGGTGAGACGTTATTCAATCAGTTCACTGAAAAAACAGGGTTTAACGCTGCGGATAAAGCTACAAAAATTGCGGCTAATCCTTCTGCTCAGGCTCGGATTGATGTGTCTAATGTCAGACTTGACCATTACGATCAGATTGAGGGGGATTTCTCTGGTCAGAAGAAACCTGTAATAAGAACGACGATTACATGGGATGAAACTACTTATAACAGTGAAGGGAAAGTTAACGGCGAACCTAAGCCTCACATGATTCGTATTACATGGACTTTATTGTCTCGGGATCAGGTCAGCGAGAAATCTGTTGGTTGGTTAAAAATAAATCCGCTCGGCATCGTTATTTTGTCTCAAGAAGAACTTGATAGGTAATCACATGAAACTGAAAAAAACATTTTCCCTTTTAGCTGTTACCGCTGTTTTTGCCTATTCGAGCGCAGAAGCCGCACAATGCCGTATTGTTAGCTGGAAAGAAAATATGGTGTTGAAAGTCAATTCAGCCTTGTACCTCGGTACACGCGTCCAGTTACCAGAAGGTACGCAGATTGTTACCTCTGAACCCAAGAACTCTAACCTTCTTTGGGATGTTGACGGGGCAGCAAATCAGGTTCTGATCCGTCCCACATCGGCAGAAAATGGCGGTGAAAAGACAATGGCAACCGTCTTTCTCACGAACGGCCAAGCACTGGACATAGAAGCAACTCGCGTACCTGCCTCTCAGAATATGGCATGTGTAGTCATAAAAGGTGGTAGCGGTGGCATATTGAGCCGTACTGACCGTAGCGCTATCAGCTCTTATTCTGCGGCGGGTATGGCTGATGCTGGCGCAATGAGAAGTCAGCTTAATGAAATGCGCCTGAATGCAGAATCCAGCAAACGTACTGCTGTAATGGATGCTTTACGTAAATACCGTTATCACATTTTTACTCGCTATAACTGGAGCACTGGTTCAGGCTTTGCCGGGAAAAATATCATTTCTGATGTTTATGATGACGGGCGCTTTACGTATATCAGACTGTCTAACCCTAATCGTGGATTAATGGCTGTACAGGCAGAGGTTGGAGGGAAAAAAGCTATTGTCCCGACTAAATACGATGATGCTTATGCTATTTATTCTATGTCAGGTATCTATCCTAAATTTACTCTTACATTAGATGGTGTTGAGCTGGAAATTAAAAGAGCTGATAACGCCACCAATGGGGAATCCTAATTATGGAAGAACGTCAAACCCGCATTGATGAAAAGCCAGCGACCTATAAAAAGAAAGGTCAGCTTTATCTTATTGTTGCTGTCGGGACTATTACCTTATTTCTTTTTATTAATATGATTTACAACATTGTAAATCATAATAAGAAGGAAGACGTAAAGAAAGCAGAACCAACAGCGCAACAAAAATCTGCTGCTGATAACGATCCTGATCGTTTTCAGAAGCTGCTTAACAATCGTGAGAAGTCTCTGGCACAGGGAGATAAATCCTCAGAACCCAAGAAAAGCCCGTTTGATGTATCGCTCCCTAAAACTTCATCGGCAAGTGCCAGCGGTGCTACTGGAGAAGGTAGTACCGGTACAGGCGATCGCAAGAAAGATTTAATTGGCGATGTAGAAGCCCGCTTTAAGGCGCAGGAAGTTGAACGTGCGCTTAAAGCAAGGCAGACACGATATGCCGACTCCGGTGAAGCTATCTCTCGTCCTGCTAGTTCTATGGGTACAAGCAGCACATCCTCTCTTTCTGGCGGGAAAAATAATAATGCCCAGCGCATTGCTGAATTAGACCAGCAACGCAGCGCCTTACAAAGCCGTATATCCATGATAGAGGCTCAGGGGGTTGATACTGGCGCTCAGGGGCTTGCCGCAGCGAAAGCTGATCTGGCTGCACAACAGAAGATTGCAGGGGGGGCAGTTGGCGGCGGTGATTTTGGCGGTAGCAGCACAGCGTCCAAAGTTCCCAGCGGGGTAGTTGGTTATCCGGCAGACAATGAATATCAGGCCAGTGTCGAAGGTAAAGAAAAATTACCGGTTGGCGCTGAAATTAACGCTATTACCACGTACACCGCTATTTCTGATTATACCGGTGGAACAATGAAAGCAATGATTACGCATGATGTTTATGACGCCACTAACTCCTATATTTTGGCTCCTAAGGGTAGCCAGTTAACCATTAAAGCAATCCGCGCATCCGGGGTTAATGAAGTTATCCAGAACCGCCTTGCTTTTACCGTTCAATGGTTAGTTCTGCCAGATGGAAACCGCATTGATTTTCGTAAGGCCAGCGTTCTTGATCGCATGGGAACCCCGGCAGTTGAGGGTGATGAGGTGGATCGCCATCTTGTCGCTCAAATAATGGGTGTTGCTGCGTATGCATTGGTTGGCACTAAAACCAGCTATGAAGGCTCCGGTGATGGTAACGAGAGTTTCGCCGGTAATTTTGGCGAAGGGGCGCGTAATCAGGCATCCGGTATCGCTCAAAAATATCTGCAAATTGTACCTACTGTAACGCTTCATGCCGGTGCGCCAATTCGCATCATTACAGAAGATGAAATGTTTATTAAACCGTGGAAAGTTCTCTATGAAAACTATGTCAATTAAAACCGCTGCCGTACTTTGCTTACTGGCGCTTCCACTGGTCACACAAGCCGCGCGTAATCCATTTTCTGGCAGCAGCACAACGACGAGCGGCTCATCAGCGGTAAAACCTTACACTGTCACGGAAGTGTCTACGACCTCAAGCCGCCCAATGTATGGCTATGACGTTAATGTGAACGGGACATTTACTAATGGTGGCTCGATACCAGCTAACACCAAAGACCCGCGCTACCAGTTTGTCGATCCACTGACTGTATATATGCGTACAGTCTGGCCGGAGGATGTAAAAACGGTACGTCAGGCTATTGATTATTTGCTTGAGCCTACGGGGTATCGCCTCGTTACAAGCTATCCAGCTCCGAGAGAGGCGGCATTGCTGGTTGATAAGCCTATTCCGCCGATTGCGTATGTTCACCGCACAATGCCGGTTTTAGATGCGCTGCAACTTCTGGTTGGCCTCGATAACTACGTTGTAGTTGATCATGCTCACCACCTCGTTTCATTCCAGAAAAACAGGTAATAGCCATGAAAAAAATTATTCTTATTTTAACTGCAATTGCGCTGTTATCAGGATGTTCCACGACGATGAAGGGAGGAAGCGGGCAGCTATTCGAATTATCAGAACGGCACGTAATTTATCGTGATCTGACGGTTCCAGAAGGGCTTGGCAACGAGCCGCAACGTCAGACCGTCACGGCTCCAGGTATTGCGCCATGAAAAAACGTACCCTTTTGATGATGCTATTTGCTGTATGCGGTCAGACTCTGGCCGCCAGTGACGCGGAGTTATTATACGCTTCGCTTTATGGCGACTCGGCAGAACCGGCACAATCAGTTGTGCCGGTAAGCTACAACAGTGAGAGATATGGCGATGAACCCCGCGCATCAGCTCAGTGGACACAAGCGATGCAATCATCATGGGGTAAAACACGTTCTCTTGATCAACTGGCGACTATTCAGAAAGAAGTCGTAAAAGAAATTAAAGCGGTTGTATCTCATCCTGTAGTTAATGGTGTTCGCCGTGACATTCCGGCAGATATAGCCGAGATAATTACACGGTACGCTGAAAAATATAATATCAGTGAGGAATTAATAAAGGCATTGATACAGCAAGAATCATCATTCAATCCTAACGCTGTAAGCAAGGCCGGTGCTAAAGGGCTGATGCAATTAATGCCTGCCCATACGGTATCAAAGGGTATTGACCCTTTTGATCCAGAGCAGAATATAAAAACTGGAATGGGTTTTCTTTCACATTTATTAAATAAATATGGCGATTTACGCTTGGCTCTTGCTGCGTACAATGCCGGGGAAAAAGCAGTAGATAAATATGGTGATGTACCACCATATAAAGAAACTCAAGACTATGTTAAACGCATCATGGGGATGCTTGGGGGTTAAATGAAAAAGTTAATTATCAGTGCGCTACTTTGTATTTTCTTGCCGTTACAAGCAGCTTATGCCGATGAAAATTATGATGATGTTGATTTAGGCGATGTTGTTTCTGAACCTGTAAATAATAGTGATCCATGTACAGTCGTTTTATGTATGTATGGTAAAGCTACAGGTAACAGTAGTAGTGAATGCAGTGGTGCTGAACGGAAATTTTTCAGCATTATAAAGAAAAAACATGGGGCATTTAATCCAAGTCGTACTTTTAATGCCCGTAAGTCGTTCCTAAATGGGTGTCCTGCGGCTACTGCTGATGTTATTGATAAAATCATGAGCAAGTATGGGCGTATTCGCTGGTAGGATCGTAATGAAATAGGCTTCATACAAAAAAGGTGATTATCATGGCTTCAAGAGGTGTTAATAAAGTAATTCTGGTTGGCAATTTAGGCCAAGATCCTGAAGTGCGTTATATGCCGAACGGTGGCGCTGTTGCCAATATCACGTTAGCCACGTCAGAAAGTTGGCGTGACAAACAAACCGGTGAGATGAAAGAGCAGACTGAATGGCATCGCGTAGTATTATTCGGGAAGCTGGCCGAAGTCGCCGGTGAATATCTCCGTAAAGGTTCACAGGTGTACATTGAAGGCCAGCTCAGAACACGTAAATGGACTGATCAAGCTGGCGTGGAGAAATACACCACAGAAGTTGTTGTGAACGTCGGTGGCACTATGCAGATGTTAGGCGGGCGGCCACAAAACACTGCTCAACCTGATAATAGGGGGCCATGAAATCTGATGGAGCAGACCGACAAGCGCAAGCAGGATAAACTGAAGTTCGACCGGGTAATTAATCTGGCGCGCAGACTGCCGCAACCGGCGATCCATGACTTACTACGCGCGCTGATACTGCCAATTCAGGCCGATTACTTGCTGGCCGTTGGCACGGAGGGCCAGGACGCGCGCCCGGACATGAACGAGCGCGAGTTCTTCTTCACAAAAATCATCTGGGCGATGGATTACACGCACATGAAATCACTCAGGCTTGCAGCTGAAGATTTTCCCCTGGCGCTTGCGACGGCCAAGATCCTGCCGTGGCCGTGGGGTGAATCAAGCTACCGGAGTGCTTTAGCCGATATAGGGGTTCGAGGTTCAATCGTGTAAAAAACCACGTTAAGGCAATAATTCATTGTTTGAATTGAAATTTAATGGCCTCAACTCTCCCTTCAGAATATTTTCCGGCAGCGTGAACGTATAATGTCCCAGCATGTTGATATGACCGTACATCAGTGGCGACAGGCGTGAGATATGCTCGTCTTCCGGGATCTCACCAGCGCTGCGCAAATGTGATAGCGCTTCCTGCATATAAAGCGTGTTCCACAATACAACTGCGTTAGTGACAAGCCCCAGCGCACCCAGTTGATCCTCCTGCCCCTCACGGTAACGTTTTCTAATCTCACCACGTTGGCCGTAACAGATCGCCCTTGCCACGGCGTGACGGCCTTCTCCCCGGTTAAGCTGAGTCAGTATCCTGCGACGATATTCTTCATCATCAATGTAGTTGAGGAGGTACAGCGTCTTGTTGACCCGTCCCACCTCCATAATCGCCTGCGCCAGCCCTGACGGACGGGAACTTTTTAAAAGCGAGCCCACAAGTTCTGAGGCGTGGACTGGGCACTGTTGCAAATAGTCGGTGGTGATAAACTTATCATCCCCTTTTGCTGATGGAGCTGCACATGAACCCATTCAAAGGCCGGCATTTTCAGCGTGACATCATTCTGTGGGCCGTACGCTGGTACTGCAAATACGGCATCAGTTACCGTGAGCTGCAGGAGATGCTGGCTGAACGCGGAGTGAATGTCGATCACTCCACGATTTACCGCTGGGTTCAGCGTTATGCGCCTGAAATGGAAAAACGGCTGCGCTGGTACTGGCGTAACCCTTCCGATCTTTGCCCGTGGCACATGGATGAAACCTACGTGAAGGTCAATGGCCGCTGGGCGTATCTGTACCGGGCCGTCGACAGCCGGGGCCGCACTGTCGATTTTTATCTCTCCTCCCGTCGTAACAGCAAAGCTGCATACCGGTTTCTGGGTAAAATCCTCAACAACGTGAAGAAGTGGCAGATCCCGCGATTCATCAACACGGATAAAGCGCCCGCCTATGGTCGCGCGCTTGCTCTGCTCAAACGCGAAGGCCGGTGCCCGTCTGACGTTGAACACCGACAGATTAAGTACCGGAACAACGTGATTGAATGCGATCATGGCAAACTGAAACGGATAATCGGCGCCACGCTGGGATTTAAATCCATGAAGACGGCTTACGCCACCATCAAAGGTATTGAGGTGATGCGTGCACTACGCAAAGGCCAGGCCTCAGCATTTTATTATGGTGATCCCCTGGGCGAAATGCGCCTGGTAAGCAGAGTTTTTGAAATGTAAGGCCTTTGAATAAGACAAAAGGCTGCCTCATCGCTAACTTTGCAACAGTGCCAATATCTGGTTTGCATTGATGCCATGCAGGCGCGCGACATGAGACACGGTCATACCGGGCTCCATAGTCTGCTGAATAATGGCAATTTTTTCCTGCGGTGTACGACGCCGACGCCGCTCAGGTCCTGATAACACTCCAACCATCTTATCGTTCTGACTGGTATTAAACATAGTTCCAAGACTACCTCTTATTTTAAGAGAGTCGAAGTGTCTGGTGATCTATGGGGCCAGTCTAGCCCTCTTCCAAGTGTAGGGAGATATAGTCAAAGTTTGCTTCTCCGCCGATGAGTCCGCCCTGCGTCGGATAGTCCGATTTTTTACCGGCGAAGCACGGCTCTCCTAACCCTATCTAAAGCGAATAACTTTTTTCAACAGGGCCGCGTGCCAATGCAAGAGCGATAGGCGCTCTACGCGCCAATTTGACCACTTAAAACAGGTAAATTGAGGGGTTGTAATGTGTTGATGTAACAGGCTTTTATTTTAATGTCTTGGCATATGTATAATGGTAGTCTAGCCCTCCTTTCAACAAGGAGTACTCATGGAAACCTACAATCATACATATCGGCACCACAACTTTTCACATAAAGACTTAAGTGATCTCACCTTCACCGCTTGCACATTCATTCGCAGCGACTTTCGACGTGCTAACTTGCGTGATACGACATTCGTCAACTGCAAGTTCATTGAACAGGGTGATATCGAAGGCTGCCACTTTGATGTCGCAGATCTTCGTGATGCAAGTTTCCAACAATGCCAACTTGCGATGGCAAACTTCAGTAATGCCAATTGCTACGGTATAGAGTTCCGTGCGTGTGATTTAAAAGGTGCCAACTTTTCCCGAACAAACTTTGCCCATCAAGTGAGTAATCGTATGTACTTTTGCTCAGCATTTATTTCTGGATGTAATCTTTCCTATGCCAATATGGAGAGGGTTTGTTTAGAAAAATGTGAGTTGTTTGAAAATCGCTGGATAGGAACGAACCTAGCGGGTGCATCACTGAAAGAGTCAGACTTAAGTCGAGGTGTTTTTTCCGAAGATGTCTGGGGGCAATTTAGCCTACAGGGTGCCAATTTATGCCACGCCGAACTCGACGGTTTAGATCCCCGCAAAGTCGATACATCAGGTATCAAAATTGCAGCCTGGCAGCAAGAACTGATTCTCGAAGCACTGGGTATTGTTGTTTATCCTGACTAATTGCTTTGATGTGTGATTTTAAACGCTCAAATTTATAAAACGAATAATATTGTCAACCTTGCAATAATAGACATAGGGACAACCATGTATAAATTTTTACCCTCAGGCGTCTTCACAATAGAGCCATATAGCAGTGGGTCACTTAGTGGGCTTAATTTTTCCATTAAAGATAATATTAATATTGCTCAGTATAAAACATCATATGGTAGCCCATCTTGGCAAGTAAACATAAGGCTGCCATTTATAAGGCACTGTTGCAAAAATGTGGAGGTGATAGGGGTACTACGCCGGAACCCCAGATTTTTCCGTCCGTTCAAATTATCCACGGTTGAACAGCTTGATCCCGTCCGCCCGCAGTTGACCAACAGGGGAAATATGCCTGTACAAAGTTTGCCGGGTTATCCCAAGTTCCTGGCATAGCGTACTGACCTTTGTTTCTGATTGTCCCATTGATGCCATTGCCAGTCGCAGTTTGACTGGCGTCATTTTATAAGGTCGGCCGCCGTTCCGCCCACGGGCTCTTGCTGATGCCAGACCTGCAGTCGTTCTTTCAGCAATCAGTTCGCGCTCAAACTCCGCCAGTGCGGCAAAGATACCGAAGACAAGCTTGCCAGCGGCCGTTGTTGTGTCGATAGTCGCCCCGTGACCGGTCAGCACTTTCAGACCGGTCCCCCTCGCGGTCAGGTCGTGCACTGTATTAATGAGATGACGAAGATCACGACCGAGGCGGTCCAGCTTCCATACGACCAGCGTGTCTCCGGGTCGTAGTGCTTTCAGACAGGCTGTAAGTCCAGGACGCTCTTCTCGTTTGCCCGATGCCCGGTCCTCATAAAAATGTGCGGCATCAACACCTGCGGCGATCAGTGCATCACGTTGTAAATCATTCGTCTGCGAACCATCCGCTTTTGACATCCGAATATATCCGATGAACATATTTCCTCTGTCACATATACGTTCGATTATGTGACATTCTGATTTGGGTACCATAATCTGTCAACGGTAGTCACATTACCCGTAATTTAAATTATGACACGTAAAGGTTCTATGTTAATGATAATGTGACAAGCGCGTTTAAATAGGCATAAGGATCAGAGATGCCTACTAAAAATAAGCTCCTCAGTATTCTTTCGGACGCCGAGCAGGAAGCGCTCTATGGTCTACCTGATTTCGATGATGCACAGCGGCTGGAGTTTCTGGCGCTGAATGAATATGAACTGGCGCTGGCCTGCAGTCGCCGGGGGCTTCACGCTCAAATTTATTGCATCATCCAGATCGGAGAGCATGAAAAACCTCGGGGCAGCCATCGAATGATGCCATCTACAGGGGTTAAAATAACCACCATCATTTCATAACAATACCTGCTGACTATGAAGATCTACGTCATCAAAATAGCAGTTCATGGAGTCAGTCCGATGGTCTGGCGTCGGCTGAGAATTGCTGCCGACACGTCACTGGCCGCGCTTCACTTCATTTTCCAGATAGTGCAGGGCTGGGGGGACGACCATCTCCATCAATTTCACATTTATGGCAAAGATTACGGTATCTCCTACGAAGGAGGCATCGGTTTTGTCGATAATCCGTTCCGGGTCGTGATTGATGATTTTGCTTTTGATGCTGGCGATCGCTTTACCTATGAATACAATTTCTTTGAGCACTGGCTTCATGACATTCGTGTTGAGGCCATTTATGAAAACTCTACGCTGAAAGCGCCGTTTTGTATAAGCGGCCATGGTATGCCCGGAGCCACAGCTGCGGATGAGTTCGATAAAACCCTGGCGTTTCTTGAAGCTATCGTTAATGCGGATGATGAAACAACGGTCGGCGAGATCCGCCCTTTTGCTGACGACCTGGATGCTGTCAGGTTCAACCGCCACAAAATCAACCGGCAACTGAGCAGGCTCGACCTTGCATCTCCGGTACTGGAGCCTGAAGTTATCTGGCTGGGCCGTCGTCGCTGACTGATGTCTATAAAGGTATACGTTTTCAGCATGCCTCTCAGATCCCCGAAAAAATGTCTATAAACCTCCCTAAATCAGTGTTTATGGATTATTCTTTAAATCTCTATGATGTTTAAAGACCTTCCGGAGGTTTTGCGTGCAATATGCCTACATCAGGGTAAGCTCGGCCGATCAGAATACGGCCCGTCAGGAAGAGGCATTGTCAAAGGCGGGTTTTCAGCCTGATAAAATTTGTGTTGAGCATGCCAGCGCGAAGGACACAAACCGCCCGGGGTTACAGGAACTCCTGGGGCAATTACGCCCTGGTGATACGCTTCTGGTTCATTCCATCGATCGCCTTTGCCGGAATATGTCGGATATGTGCGCTGTCACCACCCGGCTTCGTGACCAGGGCGTTACCCTTATTTTTCTGAAAGAGCAGCTGACGTTCAGCGCCGGCACAAACAATCCGATGCAGGAACTGCAGCTGCACATGATGTCGGCATTCAGCCAGTTTGAACGAGCCTTACTGAAGGAAAGGCAGGCCGACGGCATCGCCGCGAAAAAAGCACGGGGTGAAAAAACAGGGCGCCCCGGCGCCGATATCAAAAAGATCCAGGAAATTGACGCACTCAGAAGCAGAGGGGTCAGGCTCAGGATCGCCTGCGACCATGCGGGCCTTGGCGTTTCCACATATTATAAGCTTCGTCACCAGATGAACAACCAGTAGCCGGGAGATAGTCATCCACCACAGCAGGAGGCAATGATGCAACTGACGCTCCAGATAGTCATCACCGATGAATCAGGCTCCAGTCGAACGGAGGAACTGATGACAATCCAGAAATCAGGGGAGACCCGGAACGACATCGGATTATCGGTGTCAGAATCCAAGCTGTTGCTGAATACGGTCCAGCAGTCGGTGGTCCAGCTGCAGGCAGACGAATATACTCAACACCATATCCGGTGCCCTCACTGCCTTGCTGCGCGCAGAATCAAAGGCAAACAGAAAATACGGTACCGGACGCTGTTTGGCGTTATTCCGGTATCCGGGCTTCGGGTGTACCGGTGCCGTTGTGAAGAGAGTGATACAAAGACAGTCAGTTTGCTCAGCGACTGGGCCGGCGATTATTCTCACCCGGCACTGAAATATATTGAAACCCGCTGGGCCTCGATGATCTCGGGGTTTGAGGTCCAATGGAACGAAAACGTACGCTAAGGATATATATTATTGATTTATTATAAAATATGAGAAAGTTCCTTTTCAGGAACCCTCTCATATGATGTACCTGATGCTATTTTCTTCGTTTCTTTTGAGTGCTTTTAATGGCCATATATGATGTTTCATATAGAGTTAAAAGTTTCCCCATCTGACTATCTATAGCGTCATGCTTCTCAGGGTTTCTTAATTTTTGCAACAATTTAGATATGTATTTCGCAGGTAATTTTATTATTAATGAATTATGAGATTGATACATTTCTTTTGTCCAATCCAAATCTCTCCCTGATTTCAATGCCTCACTTTCTTCTCTATTAATAATAAACCCTAATTTTCCATACGGACCTGTTAAATATGATTGTAATTGTCTGTACTCAGATGGACCTAATTCTTCAAAATTTTTTGCATCAAAAACAACTTGTCTTGTTTTATAGTCTTCTAATACACGCTTCCAAAAATCTGATTTTCCACCATTGGTACCTATAATATCTCTTCTCTGAACCGCGTTACCGTTTGGATGCGGTTTTATATCTGTCAGGTGGGATGCAAATACAATTCTTAGTGCGTCTAAGCACCATTGCTCAAATTCATTAGCCCCTTCATTTCCTGTCGGTATTTGATCCAGATGAGTGGTTATTTGACCTATTGTTTTATTTCTAATGGCTGAATTATCGGAAACAACATTGATATCATATTCGTCATTTATTTCCTCAGCTTCCTCTGGAGCAAGAGCGTTGCGATTTAAATTCAAACCAAGCCAATAACATGGATGAATTAATAGTTTTTCACTGCTTTCAAAACCTTTGTCTGGGGTTCGTCCATCATGGCAAAATGAATAGGATGAAGTGTTTTTATCACGTATACCCACAAATCCTACGCTATACAAACTTTGGAGGATCCCACTAGCTTTTAGTAATTGTATTTCAGAGATTATTTTTGGGTCTTCATTTTCTTCTATTGATTCGAAAGATGCTTCTATTTTTTTTAAGCAAGTGTAGACTGTTAATTCAGGTTCAATACTACGGAATGCACTAGTTATAACTTGTATTGAAGGGAAAATCTTCTGGTACTCCTTCCAAAGATCTTCAAGCCTGGCCATGGAAATTGACTTGGCTGCATATTCTAGATCAGTGTTAATAATGGTTTCTCGATTCTCTCTAAATGCGGAGAAAAAAGCTTCATTTAACAATGACAGTAAGTCTCTGGGACGGTAAAGGGTAAATTGCAAGCATCGCTTAAAACCATTCCTTCCTTTGAGGTCATCGGCTGTACACCTATCCCAAACCCGTTGATCTTTCTCAATATCTAGATTAAATGCCACTTTCATTCTTTTAGCCGATAGCATTAAGAGTTGTGCCCAATCCCAATGCAGCCTTATGACTTGCCCCTCTATATTTCTTGAGTAGTCAGGATCTTCCTTTGATAGCGATCTAAATATATTATCCCTTAAAAAAATGATTGGGCGAATGCATTTTGCTTTTTGATTTAATTCGATTGAGGCATATGCCAGACCAGCTATGATTCCGATTCCTATATTATCCGGTTCATATGCTTCATCTAGCTTATCCATCAAAATGACAACTTTCCTGTCTGAGCGTTCAAGAAGTGAAACTATATTGCCTTCGATTTCTGAAATATTCAAATTAAATTGAAGGTCACCAATTGATTCTTCAGGATTGTTTTCATCTAAATATTCTTTTGCTACAATCCTACACTTTCTTAAAATATCACCTTGTGCAGCATTCCATTTCTTTAAATGCTCATTCAACAATGTTTCTGTCGAAATTTGAGATGATAATTTATAATGAGAAGATATATATGATGCTATCTCCATTAACATAGCATATCGCCATAATAACCTTGTTGCTGCCCTGGCTAAATTGAATGAGCCTGTAAATGGCTTCAACATTGATCTAAAGCCAATTATTTGCGTGTCGTCTGGTGAAAAACTTAGGATTAATATTTTTTTATCTTTCTTCCAATGCTCATTTAGCTGAATGAATAAAGCACTTTTACCAGTCCCTCGTCTGCCTACAACAATAGTTCGGTCATCTGTTTCAATTAAAGTTCTAAAGTCAGCAGTTTCGATGAAAGCACTGCTCAACATTTTCTTATCATTTTCTGCTGTTGTATCGCCAAACGGATTAGACTTTGAAGTAATATTAAATTCCATATTCAACCTTTTATATTAGTTGCTTTCATTTATTACTTTATATACTGTTGAACGAGCAATATTCATTGTTTTTGATATGTGTGAGGCTCCTAAACCTTGTTTCCACATATTTAATATCGCACCTCTGTTTATTTTTCTTTTTCTACCGAACACAACTCCCTTTGCCATTGCTTCTTGGCGACCTTCATTTGTTCGTTCTAATATTCTTTGACGTTCGGCTTGAGCTACAGCAGACAGAATAGTGACCACCATTTTTCCCATGTCACCATCAGTACTGATTCCGTCATCGATAAACCGGACAGCTACGCCCTGAGCGTCGAATGCTTTAATTAACTGGATCATATCGGCAGTGTCACGGCCAAGACGGTCGAGCTTCTTCACCAGAATGGCGTCACCATCCTCCACCTTCATACGCAGCAGATCAAGCCCCGGACGATCAACCGAACTGCCGGATGCCTTATCAGTAAAGATACGATTTGCTTTCACTCCTGCTTCTTTGAGCGCACTGATCTGAATATCGAGCGACTGCTGACTAGTTGATACCCGTGCGTAACCAAAAAGGCGCATAAAAATGTATCCTAAATCAAATATCGGACAACAGGTGTCTGTTATAACAAAAAATCGATTTAATAGACACATAAACAATACCATTTTAGTATGTCCGATAATTTATAACATTTCGGACGGTTGCGAAATTGTTAATATATAACCGTCAGGCAGGAAGGCCTATATGCCCGTCGATTTTCTGACCACTGAGCAGGAACTGAATTATGGTCGCTATGTTGCAGAACCCAATGACGTGCAGCTGGCGCGCTATTTTCATCTTGATGAGCGAGATCTTGCCTTCATTAACCAGCGACGGGGAAGGCATAACCGGCTGGGAATTGCGCTTCAGCTCACCACCGCCCGTTTTCTGGGCACCTTTCTGACAGATTTAACCCGGGTTCTGCCGGGTGTTCAGCAATTTGTCGCGGTGCAGCTTAATATCCGCCGTCCGGAAGTCCTTTCCCGCTACGCAGAACGGGATACCACCCTCAGAGAGCATACTGCGCTGATTAAGGAATATTACGGTTACCATGAATTTGGCGATTTCCCCTGGTCTTTCCGCCTGAAGCGCCTGCTATACACCCGTGCATGGCTCAGTAATGAGCGACCCGGCCTGATGTTTGATTTTGCCACCGCCTGGTTGCTTCAGAATAAGGTCCTGCTGCCCGGAGCAACCACACTTGTACGTCTCGTCAGTGAAATACGTGAACGGGCAAATCAGCAACTTTGGAAGAAACTGGCCGCGTTGCCGGACAGCTGGCAGACCGCCCGCGTGACTGAGCTGCTGGACATTCCTGAGGGGCAGCGAATTTCACCGCTGGAGCAACTGAAAAAGGGACCTGTCACCGTCAGCGGTCCGGCATTTACCGAAGCGCTGGAGCGGTATATCCGGCTGCGAAACCTGGAGTTTTCCCGACTGAGTTTTACCGGTCTGCCCGCTATACAACTACGTAATCTGGCCCGTTACGCAGGCATGGCGTCGGTAAAATATATCGCGCGAATGCCACAGCAGAGAAAGCTGGCCGTACTCACCGCATTCGTTAAAGCACAGGAGACTGCGGCGCTGGATGAAGCCGTTGATGTGCTCGATATGCTTATACTGGATATCACTCGTGCGGCGAAGAAAACGGGGCAGAAAAAACGGCTCAGGACGCTGAAAGATCTTGACCGTGCTGCGCTACTGCTGGCGCAGGCATGTTCATTGTTGCTAGCTGAGCAGGCTGACGATGCTGAACTGAGGGAGACCATATTCAGCAGCATACCGAAAAGTAGGCTGGCAGAATCCGTCAGCAAGGTAAATGAGCTGGCCCGGCCTCAGAACAACAATTTCCATGACGAAATGGTGGAACAGTACGGGCGGGTAAAGCGTTTTCTTCCGGCGGTATTGCGCGACCTGCATTTCCAGGCAGCGCCAGCCGGAGAACATACGCTGTCCGCCATTCATTATCTGACCGAACTGAACGGCTCGAAAAAGCGCATCCTGGACGATGCGCCTGAACATATTATTACCGGCCCCTGGAAACGCCTGGTATACGATGCGGAGGGCCGGATACAGCGTGCCGGTTACTCGCTTTGTCTGCTGGAGCGCCTTCAGGATGCACTACGCCGACGGGACATCTGGCTCGAAAACAGCGATCGCTGGGGAAATCCCCGCGAGAAGCTGTTGCAGGGGGAAGAATGGCAGGTTCAGCGGGTCCCCATCTGTCGGGCGCTGGGACATCCCACTGATGGACATAAAGGCGTGCAACAGCTGGCGGTCCAACTGGATAAAACCTGGAAAGCCGTCGCATCTCGCTTTGAAGGAAATGCGGAGGTTAATATCTGCCATGACGGTAAATATCCTTCCCTGACTATCAGCAGCCTGGAGAAACTGGAGGAGCCACCATCGTTGCATCGTCTCAACAGTCGGGTAAGGCAGCTACTCGGGGTTCTAAGCGGGAATCCCAGAAAATTCCGTCATTCCGTATGATGAAAATTCAGTCGACTCCTCGCTTGACGTGACGAGCGCCAAAAGCCTGCCGCATCTGCCTGGCGCGCTCGAGCTCATCGCCATGCAAATACATCGACGTCGTGGCGATCGACGCATGGCGTAGGTTGTCGCGCACCGCGGTGAGCTGAGCTCCCCGGGCCAACGCATGGCTGGCATGACTGTGACGCATCCAATGAGGCGTGGCACGGCGCAGCTTTTCGGCGGCGACCGGATGATCGGCCTCAATGGCCTCAGCGGCTTGCGTAAAGAATCTTCGCAACACGCACCAAAGGTGAGGGCCGGTGATGCCGGCATTACCGTCTTCCCCAAGACTGCCCACCAGGGGCGTTTTCGGATTCCACCGTTCCCGGCTGACTGGCAGTTGACGCTGTGCCAAGTATTGGTCCAGCGCCGTATACGCGAGCGGCGGCAAGGCCACCTTACCTGGTTTGCCACCTTTGCCAACCAAATGCAGCCAGTGGTCACCGTGCTCGTCGAGGCGGACATTACCCAGGACGGCGCCGACCAGTTCGCTAGCGCGCAGGCCCGTGGCATAGCCGAAGTCGAGCATGAAGCGCAGGCGTTGTGCTGCCGGCTCGGACCAGCCGTAGGACCATTCCAGGCCGTCTGCAATGGCGCGCAGCAGTAGCCATTCTCCCTCGGTAAAGCCTCGCGCCGTATCCAGTGCGGGCCGCAAGGCGTGACCGCGTACCTTGACGCCGGCGAAAGGGTTGGCCAGCACATAGCGCTGCTCGATGAGCCACCGGAACAGCGCCGAGAGCACCGTCAGCGCATACGCTGCCGAGCGTGCGGACAAGCCGCCCGAGAAGGGGCGCCATTCCACCGAATCGCGTGGTCGAGGTGGCCCCACCCAACGCTCGCGCGGGGTCGGGTGCCGGACAAAGGCCCGGTACGCGATTGCATCGTCCGTGGTCAGGGATGATAGCGCCCGTCCGCGTTCGACGATGGCCCACAGGATTAGCCGCGCAGCCTCCTTGCGATAGGCGCGCTGTGTGGCGACAGTCTCGTGCAGCGCCAGCCAGGCCTGCACGGCCTCGTAGTCGTTGGTCGCATTCAGCGTGCAAGCGTTGCGCGGGGCCCGGAAATTGCCCTGCGAGCCGTCGACTTCGTTCGGCAGACGCAACTGCTCCCACGGCACGATGCCGCTGGGCTGAATAATCGGGATCAGGGCCCGGGCGCGCTCGGTGAGCTGCGGATGTGCGGCAAAGAAAGCCTCGACCTGCCGGGCGCCTGTCATGCCGAGTCCCTCGATGGCTTTCCACCAGCCACGCCGGCGGGGAATGCGCACGGTCAGCGCCGAGAGGGTGTGGATACCGTACGCCTGCAGTGCCCTGACGGTCCTCGGAGACAGCCACTGGTCGATGCTGTCGCTGATCTGGGGCTTCGGCGCCGGCAGCGTGGGCAAGAGCCGGATCGCGCGTTCGACGGCACCCGCGCGCCCCTGTCGCTCTTCGGGGGCGTGCTGGAACACGTCGGCCAGATCCGGCCGGTGGCGGCTGTTGGCGAAAACGATGAGCTGGCGGCGGATATGCCCCAGCATCCCTCGCGCTGATTGACCGGCGGCCTTGCGTGCCGCCAGGTAGTGTTCAACGGCCGCGCGAGAGCTGAGTCCCGCGTACCAGCCGCGCAAGGCAGCCAGCGAATCCGCATCGGGAAAGCCGACTGGGGTAGAACTCGAAGCCGTAGTCTGGCCCGTTTTCATATGGACAGGTTGCGATTCGAAAAGCGAGTAACGCGATAATAACGATTATTTCAGTAGAATCGAAAATGCCCCATGTTTCTACGAAACCTCAAGATAGCAAGAACGGGCCATGAGCAAGAAGAACAAGCTACTCAGCGTCCTATCCGACGCCGAACAGGAGGCCTTGTATGGCCTGCCGGAGTTCGATGATGCGCAGCAGCTGGAATATCTGGCTGTGACAGAAACCGAGTTGGCGCTTGCCAACAGCCGGCCCAGTCTTCATGCCAAGGTCTATTGCCTCTTGCAGATCGGCTACTTCAAGGCCAAGCATGCCTTCTTCAGTTTCGACTGGGACGAAGTCGAGGACGATTGCGCTTTCGTGCTGAGCCGCTATTTCCACGGCGAGGTGTTCGAACCCAAGGCGATCACCAAGCATGAACGCTACACCCAGCGCGAGCAGATCGCCAAACTATTCGGCTACTGGCCGTGGTCGGCCGCCTTCCTGCCGCAGCTCGAGCAGCAGGCCGCACGGACCGTGCGGCGTGACGTAACGCCGGGGTTCGTCGCCGCCGAGCTGATCGTCTGGCTCAATGAGCACAAGATTATCCGGCCCGGCTATACGACCTTGCAAGAGTTGGTCAGCGAAACGCTATCCGCCGAGCGCCGGCGCCTGGGCAATCTGCTGGAGCAAGCGTTGGACGAATCTGCCAAGGCCGCGCTGAGCCAGCTTCTGGTCCGTGATGACACCCTGTCGCAACTGGCGGCGCTCAAGCAGGACGCCAAGAATTTCGGCTGGCGCCAGATGGTCCGCGAGCGCGAAAAGCGCGCCACGCTGGAGCCGCTGCACGCAATCGCCAAGACACTGCTGCCTAAACTCGACGTCTCGCAGCAGAACCTGCTGTACTACGCGAGCCTGGCAAACTTCTACACCGTCCACGACCTGCGCAATCTGAAGGCCGATCAGACCCAACTCTACCTGCTGTGCTATGCCTGGGTACGCTACCGGCAGCTCTCCGACAACCTGGTCGATGCGATGGCGTACCACATGAAGCAGTTGGAGGACGAAAGCAGCGCTGGTGCCAAACAATCCTTTGCCGACGAGCAGGTGCGCCGTCAGCAGGAAACGCCGCGGGTAGGCCGCCTGCTGTCACTCTACGTTGATGATAGCGTGGCCGATCCCACGCCCTTCGGCGAGGTGCGGCAGCGCGCCTACAAGATCATGCCTCGCGATACGCTGCAAACCACGGCGCAGCGTATGAGCGTGAAGCCGGCGAGCAAGCTGGCCTTGCAGTGGCAGGCGGTGGACGGGCTGGCCGACCGCATGCGCCGCCATCTTCGTCCACTGTACGTTGCGCTCGACCTCTCCGGCTCCAATCCAGACAGTCCATGGCTTGCCGCGCTGGCCTGGGCCAAAGGTGTTTTTGCCAAGCAGCAGCGGCTGTCGCAACGGCCACTCGACGAGTGGCCCGCGGCGACACTTCCGAAACGCTTGCGGCCGTACCTGCTGACCTTCGACGCCGACGGTAAACCAACCGGCCTGCACGCTGACCGCTACGAGTTCTGGCTGTACCGCCAGATCAGGAAGCGTCTCCAATCGGGTGAACTCTACCTCGACGACAGCCTGCAACACCGGCACTTCTCAGATGAACTGGTTGAGATGGACAGGAAGATCGATGTGCTCGCAAAAATGGAGATCCCCTTCCTGCAGCAACCCGTCCATGCCCAACTCGATGCGCTGACTGCCGAACTGCGCACGCAGTGGCTGGCGTTCAACCGCGAGCTGAAACAGGGCAAGCTGACGCACCTCGAATACAACAAGGACACGCAGAAACTGACCTGGCGCAAGCCCAAGAGCGAGAATGAGAAAGCGCGCGAAAAGGCATTCTACGAGAAGCTTCCGTTCTGCGACGTGGCCGACGTGTTTCGCTTCGTCAACGACGAGTGCAAGTTTCTGTCGGCGTTCACGCCCATGCAGCCGCGCTACGCGAAGAAGGTCGCCGACGCTGACAGCCTGATGGCGGTCATCATCGCGCAAGCGATGAACCACGGCAACCACGTCATGGCGCGCACCAGCGACATCCCGTACCACGTGCTGGATAGCGGCTACCAGCAGTACCTGCGCCAGGCAACGCTGCACGCGGCCAACGACTGCATCAGCAACGCCATCGCCACGCTACCGATCTTCCCATACTACTCGTTCGACCTCGAAACGCTGTACGGTGCCGTCGACGGGCAGAAATTCAGCGTCGAACGGCCGACCGTGAAGGCGCGCTATTCGCGCAAGTACTTCGGGCGCGGCAAGGGCGTGGTCGCCTACACGCTGCTGTGCAACCACATCCCGCTCAACGGCTACCTGATCGGCGCGCACGACTACGAGGCCCACCACGTGTTCGACATCTGGTATCGCAACACGTCGGACATCATGCCGACCGCGATCACCGGCGACATGCACAGCGTCAACAAGGCCAACTTCGCCATCCTGCATTGGTTTGGCCGGCGGTTCGAGCCGCGCTTCACCGACCTCAACGCGCAATTGAAAGAACTCTACTGCGCTGACGATCCAGCACAGTATCAGGCGTGCCTGATTCGGCCAGTCGGGAAAATCGACTGCGATCTCATCCATCGCGAGAAGCCGAACATCGACCGGATCGTCGCCACACTCGGGCTGAAGGAAATGACGCAGGGCACGCTGATCCGCAAGCTGTGCACCTACACCACGACGAACCCGACGCGGCGCGCGATCTTCGAGTTCGACAAGCTCATCCGCAGCATCTACACGCTTCGCTACCTGCGCGATCCGCAACTGGAACGCAACGTGCACCGCTCGCAAAATCGCCTCGAGTCCTACCATCAGCTACGCTCGGCCATTGCCCAGGTCGGCGGTAAGAAGGAACTGACCGGTCGCACCGACATTGAAATCGAGATCAGCAACCAGTGCGCACGGCTGATCGCCAACACGATCATTTTCTACAACTCGGCAATCTTGTCGCGGCTGGTGACCAAGTACGAGGCGGCCGGCAACAGCAAGGCGCTGGCACTCATCACAAAAATTTCGCCTGCGGCATGGCGGCACATCCTGCTCAACGGGCACTACACCTTTCAAAGCAGCGGCAAGACGATCGATCTCGATGCGATCGTCGCAGGCCTGGAACTGGAGTGACGGAATTTTCAGCGGTTCCGTGTTAGCAGCAGTGTAAAACTGACCCACCCCAGCGAAGTAAAACTGATCCACCTGGGCTAGTTTGGCGGCCTTTTCGAGGCCGTCGATGTTGACCCAGGAGCAAACCGTGGAAATCAGAGTTCTTGCCCGACAGGGCCACTCCATCCGGCACATCGCCCGCACGTTGGGGGTCTCGCGCAATACCGTGCGCCGCTACCTCCGCGATCCGTCGGTAGCGCGATACCAGCCCCGTGAACCACGCCCCACCAAACTGGGGCCATTTGAATCTTATCTGCGGCAACGGGTCGAGCAGGCCCACCCCATCTGGCTGCCTGCCACCGTCCTGAATCGGGAAATCCGCGCTCAAGGGTATGGCGGCGGTCTCTCGTTATTGCGCGCCTTCCTCGCCACGCTCAAGCCCGCCCGCCGCGAAGCAGGTCCGGCCGTCCGTTTCGAGACCGAGCCCGGACGGCAGTTGCAGGCTGATTTCGTGGTCTTGCGCCGGGCCAGATCCCCCATGTCGGCCTTCGTCGCCACGCTGGGATACAGCCGCATGACGTTTGTCACCTTCGTACCGGACGAATCCTTCGAGTCCGTGCGGGACTCCCTGTTGCTGGCTTTTGACTATCTGGGCGGTGTGCCCCGCGAGGTGTTGTTCGACAACATGAAGACCGTGGTGCTGGAACGCGATGCCTACGGTGACGGCAAGCACCGTTTTCACCCCGGCTTGCTTCAACTGGCCGATGACCTGGGGTTCCGGATCCGGCTGTGTCGCCCGTATCGGGCCCAGACCAAAGGCAAGGTCGAGCGCTTCAATCGCTACTTCCGCGAGAGCTTCTACAACCCGTTGCTGACCCGGATGAAGGGCACGGGGCTGCTGCTCGATTGTGCTGCTGCCAACCGACGCGTCCGTGACTGGTTGGCAGACGAGGCGAATGTGCGGGTCCACGCCACCCTGAACGAGCGCCCCATCGACCGTTGGCGGCAGGAGCGGGAACACCTGCAACCCTTGCCATCCCGTGTGCGGCGCGACGAGGCCCCCCTGCTGGATAACAGTCTCCGCCCGGTACCACTGGAATCTCTCCAGCACCCACTGTCTGTCTATGACGCAATTGGGGAGGCCTGCCGATGAACCTCCAGCATGAGCGGATCGACGCCCTGTGCCAGCAACTCAAACTCGAACGGGTGGCAACGCATTACCCCGTCCTGGCGCAGCAGGCGGTGCGCGAGGACTTCAGCTTCACCGACTTCCTGGAACACCTGTTGCGGCATGAAGCGGGGTGTCGCCAGCAGCGCAGCCGCGAACTGCTGACGCGGATGGCTTGCTTCCCGGGCATCAAGACCCTGGAGGACTATGACTTCAGCTTCAACCCCGGCGTGCCCAAGGCACTGGTGCAGGAGCTGGGCAGTCTGGCGTTTGTCGAACGGGCCGAGAACGTGGTGCTGATCGGACCCTCTGGCATCGGCAAGACCCACCTCGCCATCGCCTTGGGTTACAAGGCCGCGCAAGCCGGGGTCAAGACACGCTTCATCACGGCAGCCGACCTGATGCTGCAACTGAGCACGGCGCAGCGACAAGGGCGGCTGAAGGAATACTTCAACCGCGCCATCCTCGGTCCACGGCTGCTGGTGATCGATGAGATCGGCTACCTGCCTTTCGGACGCGAGGAAGCGAACCTGTTCTTTCAGGTGGTGGCGAAGCGCTATGAGAAAGGGGCGATGATCCTGACCTCGAACCTGCCGTTCAGCCAGTGGGCCGACGCGTTTGCCGGCGATACCACCCTGACAGCCGCGATGCTGGATCGGCTGCTGCACCATGCCCATATCCTGACCCTGAGCGGCGAAAGCTACCGCTTGAAGGACAAGAGGAAGGCGGGAGTGGTCAGGAAAAATTCCAAACCCGAATGATCCAGGTGGGTCAGTATTACTTTGGTGATTCAGGGGTAAAGTGGGTCAGTTTTCAGTTGGTGTTGACACCGGCGTACCCTCGGTGCTATCTTCGCGCCCCAATAGTCGGGGCTTGGCCAGGACTTCCTGAGGCCGTCCGTAACGTGGATGCCGAGGTCAGGCGAGGTGGCCGACCCATGAACGCCGACCTGATTCGTTTTTCAATAGCGCTGGACGTTGTGGTGCCAGGGACTTACCAACCCGATGTGTGCCCATCCGGGGCAGTTACAGCCGTTACAGCCTCTGGAGAGGGAGCGGCTTGCCGCTCGGTGATAATCCCAGCTGTAGCGGCCTGATTACATCCGGCCGCTACACCTAGCTCCACCTTCAAACAAGGAATATCGTTGATGTCACTGTATCGCCGTCTAGTTCTGCTGTCTTGTCTCTCATGGCCGCTGGCTGGCTTTTCTGCCACCGCGCTGACCAACCTCGTCGCGGAACCATTCGCTAAACTCGAACAGGACTTTGGCGGCTCCATCGGTGTGTACGCGATGGATACCGGCTCAGGCGCAACTGTAAGTTACCGCGCTGAGGAGCGCTTCCCACTGTGCAGCTCATTCAAGGGCTTTCTTGCTGCCGCTGTGCTGGCTCGCAGCCAGCAGCAGGCCGGCTTGCTGGACACACCCATCCGTTACGGCAAAAATGCGCTGGTTCCGTGGTCACCCATCTCGGAAAAATATCTGACAACAGGCATGACGGTGGCGGAGCTGTCCGCGGCCGCCGTGCAATACAGTGATAACGCCGCCGCCAATTTGTTGCTGAAGGAGTTGGGCGGCCCGGCCGGGCTGACGGCCTTCATGCGCTCTATCGGCGATACCACGTTCCGTCTGGACCGCTGGGAGCTGGAGCTGAACTCCGCCATCCCAGGCGATGCGCGCGATACCTCATCGCCGCGCGCCGTGACGGAAAGCTTACAAAAACTGACACTGGGCTCTGCACTGGCTGCGCCGCAGCGGCAGCAGTTTGTTGATTGGCTAAAGGGAAACACGACCGGCAACCACCGCATCCGCGCGGCGGTGCCGGCAGACTGGGCAGTCGGAGACAAAACCGGAACCTGCGGAGTGTATGGCACGGCAAATGACTATGCCGTCGTCTGGCCCACTGGGCGCGCACCTATTGTGTTGGCCGTCTACACCCGGGCGCCTAACAAGGATGACAAGTACAGCGAGGCCGTCATCGCCGCTGCGGCTAGACTCGCGCTCGAGGGATTGGGCGTCAACGGGCAGTAAGGCTCTGAAAATCATCTATTGGCCCACCACCGCCGCCCTTGCGGGCGGCATGGATTACCAACCACTGTCACATTTAGGCTAGGAGTCTGCGCGGCAGAGCCGTGTGACCGGTTTTCTGTAGAGCACTGACGATGGCGGCGGCGCTCTCTGCAATTGGCAAGGCGTCGGCGCCAAGGATACCAATCTTGCGGCGCGCGGCGTGTTATGACGACTGGGGTGCATTTGAGCCGCCCCATTTAACCTTCGCCCTCACAGATACGCCATTCGCCTCAGATTTAGCGCCATGCAGACGAGCTTCCACTCGGCTTGCACCTTGTCCAGGCCCCTCATGCTGAACTGACGCAATCCCATCACCGCCTTGATCCAACCATTCGGAGCCTCCACGATCGACTTGCGCCGGCGGTAAGCTGCATCGCCTTGCTCCGTTTTCAATTTCGCCGCAATCGCCGCCGTATGCGGATGGGTCTTGGCATTGACCTTGGCATCTTCACGTCCCTCGCGGCCGAGGGCAACGATGACATCGCCGTGGTGATCGGCGACCTTTGCCAGAACAGCCTCACTACGGAATCCCGCATCCGCCAGCGTCTGGGCCGGCATTTCTCCGGTGTTGGCCTGAACTGCTGCCAGCATGCCCAGCAGCGCCTGACTGTCCGCGGCGCAGTTGGTCAACTCCGCCGCCACGATGATCTGGTGCTCGGCATCGACCGCTGTGTACCCGTTGTAGCTCTGCTCGGAGCCACCACCGGCGTGTTTCATGATCCGGCTGTCCGGATCGGTGAAGCTTTCCTGATCACGGTCATCCGGCACACCAAACTCGCGTTTGTACGAGCCACCGCCCTTGTCCGAGCCATCCGGATGGCGAGGCCGGCGGCCATCGTCTTCGCTGCGCCCCCGGGCCTGGTCCGCTTCACGCTGGCGCGCTTCCAGGCGCGCCTTTGCCGCCTGGATCGCCTCCAGGCGCTTCTCGCGGCGAGAAATCTCGGCAGGAATGTCCAGCTCCGGCTCGTTACGCTCCTGGTCGTCGGTAGCCTTGGCGCGATCAAGCAGCGCCTTGATCTCGCAATGCAATTCGTCCTCGGCCGGCTTCATGCGCTTATAGCTCATCGCCTTGTGGCGGCTGGCGTTGGCTTTTACCTTGGTGCCGTCGACCGCGATCGTGCCAAGCTTCACCAGCCCACATTCGCGCGCCAGTTGCACCACCTGAACGAACAAATTCTCAAGCTCGGTCAGGTGTAGGGCACGGAAGTCACTCAGCGTGCGGTGGGCCGGGAAGTTTCCAGCGGCCAGCACACGCAACGCGACATCCTCGTACAGCTTCCTGGCTAGTTTGCGCGAAGAGAAGACGCCGCTCGCGTAACCATAGATCAGCACTTTGACCATCATCGCCGGATGAAACGGCTGATTGCCCGGACCACCGCCGGCATACCGGGCGTGGAATGCGCTCAAGTCCAGC
The DNA here is from genome assembly GCF_004322975.1 of Citrobacter sp. ABFQG. Classification (NCBI taxonomy): domain Bacteria; kingdom Pseudomonadati; phylum Pseudomonadota; class Gammaproteobacteria; order Enterobacterales; family Enterobacteriaceae; genus Citrobacter; species Citrobacter sp. ABFQG. Next base: position 25,719 of record NZ_CP036437.1, on the reverse strand, counting down.
GTATCGACAGTCTCGCTGATGAAGTAGGCAAGATGCCCTTCAGGTAGCCACTCTCCCAGAGAAGGGGGCAGCAGATAGGATTGGTCGGGTCGGTAAGGAAGGTAACTGGCAGCCATCCCCGTATCGTCCTCGATCTTCCGCCGATTTGGCTTCTGCCGCGCAGGCTCCTAGGCCACCGTAGCTAAACATACGAGAAAAACCGCTTCTTGAGCGCTCTCTGAGACCACCTTGCCGACAACGCAGAAACGGTTGCGGAAAAATCGGCGTTTCCGGCGTACGCCACCCGACCTGGACGAACTATTGCGGACCTGGAACTGGAGTAGCGGAATTCCCCGGGGTTTCAGCGTCGCGCCACAGCGCCTCAGATAGATGCGGTAGCCTTTGGCGGGTCGTCATGCCGCGGACCACCCCCCCAAAAAATTCCACAATGCGGAATGGCGGAATTTTCTGGGGTTCCCGCTTACCCCCCCTACTCCCGCCGGTAGATTTGACGGAACTGTTGCTTGAGATAGATGCCAGAACGGGCTTTACACGTGAGTTTACGCATGTCAGTGAATCCGGGGCCCGGGCGCAGGATCTGCACATCAGCCTGTGCGCGGTCCTGATGGCTGAGGCTTGCAATATCGGGCTGGAACCGCTGATAAAGCACAATATACCGGCGCTGACGCGCCACCGGCTCAGTTGGGTGAAACAGAATTACCTCCGGGCAGAAACGCTGGTCAGCGCCAATGTCCGCCTGGTTGATTTTCAGTCCACACTGGAGCTTGCTGGCCGCTGGGGTGGCGGCGAAGTGGCTTCAGCTGACGGCATGCGCTTTGTCACGCCGGTGAAAACCGTCAATTCAGGACCTAACAGAAAATATTTTGGTTCCGGACGTGGCATCACCTGGTACAACTTCGTCTCTGATCAGTATTCTGGATTCCACGGCATCGTTGTTCCCGGCACATTACGTGATTCCATTTTTGTGCTGGAAGGCCTTCTGGAGCAGCAGACAGGGCTGAATCCGGTTGAGATCATGACAGACACAGCCGGTACCAGCGACATTATTTTTGGCCTCTTCTGGCTGCTGGGATACCAGTTTTCTCCTCGGCTTGCCGATGCCGGTGAAGCAGTATTCTGGCGGGTGGATAAATCGGCAAATTACGGTGCACTAGACGAACTGGCTCGTGGTTGTGCCGATCTGTCGAAAGCCGAGTATCAGTGGGATGAGATGATGCGAGCCGCCGGTTCGCTGAAACTGGGTACCATTCATGCTTCAGAACTCATTCGCTCTTTGCTGAAAAGCTCGCGCCCATCAGGGTTGGCACAGGCGATCATGGAAGTGGGGCGCGTCAACAAGACGCTGTACCTTCTAAATTATATTGATGATGAAGATTATCGTCGGCGGATCCTGACGCAGCTAAACCGGGGAGAAGGCCGCCATGCTGTGGCGAGGGCGATCTGCTACGGGCAGCGCGGTGAGATCAGAAAGCGCTATCGTGAAGGTCAGGAAGATCAACTGGGTGCACTGGGCCTCGTCACTAACGCAGTGGTACTGTGGAACACACTTTATATGCAGGAAGCCCTGAGCTGGATGCGCAGGAATGGAGAAGAAACCGGGGGTGAAGATATCGTCCGGTTATCCCCACTGATGCACGGGCATATCAATATGCTGGGGCATTATACGTTCACGCTACCGGAGGATATTTTGAAGGGGGAACTGAGAGAATTAAATTTTAATTTAAACAATGAATTACCTTCTTAGCGTACGTTTTCGTTCCATTGGCCCTCAAACCCCATCTCCTATGAAATGACGACTCGTCTGCTGAAAGATATTCTGCCGGTGGGCCACAGCCTGAATGCCTCAACGGTGAGGAATCATTTATGCCAGGTGGCGCAGCGTCTTGACGCTGAGGCTGAAGCTCATTCAGGTTTTCTTTCCGGCTGCCCCCGCGACTGGGGGAACCTGCCCAGGCCAGGAAAACCGCTTGTGGTGGGTATAGATGGTGGTTATGTTCGCGATCGGGATGACAAAAAGCGTAATTTTGAAATTATTGCCGGGAAGTCTTTTTCCGTTGGTGCGCCTGCTGACACCCGCCGCTTCGGTTTTGTTCAGAAGGATGACTGTCATCCGGAACGCAGGCTCATGACCCACCTTTCAGCGCAGGGAATGCAGGCCAACCAGCAGATATTTTTTCTGTCCGACGGCGCGGATAATCTCAGGGACCTCCAGTTCGGTATGTACCCTGAGTCAACGCATGTGCTGGACTGGTTTCATATCACCATGAGGCTGACGGTGCTCATGCAATATGCCCGGGGACTGCTGGTATCAGATCCAGAGGCGGGGAGTAAAGTTCTGGCACTGCTGGAAAGCATTAAACGATATCTCTGGCATGGCAATGTTGTCGCTGCGCTGGAACATATTGATAATTGCGTTATGTATTGCGATGACCCTGAACTCAGCTATCCTAGCCTGAAATCCCTGCAAAAACATCTGGATGAAATGTATACCTACATCCGGAATAATAAGATGATGATCCCAAACTACGGCGAAATGCGTCGGTACGGAGAGCCGGTATCAACCGCGTTTGTGGAATCCACGATCAATGAAGTGATCGCCAGACGAATGGCCAAAAAGCAGCAGATGCAGTGGAGCAGAAAAGGGGCTCATTATTTGTTACAGACCCGGACCGCCGTTTTGAATAACGAACTGCAGGATAAATTTGTCTGCTGGTATCCGGGTTTTCAAAGTGACGGGAAGGGACCAGCGATGGCAGCATAGCTCACGCTGCCCCAATATTTTTTATGCTCTCCTAATAAGAGCCAACCACAACCACAGAGTACCGGAGCTGCGCCAGCAGCAGGAAATGAACCACCACCGTTTGAAGATGATATACCGTTCTGAATGCTTGGGATTCAGGCTTCTGTCGCAGTAAACCAGAAGAACGGGAAGGGCTACCCCTTCCCTGTTTGCTATCACTTTATCTTTCTGCAGCGCATCGAGCTGCGGATTTTTGCTATCATTTTTTCAACCCGGGCGCGACCGGCCGAACAAAAAATGATAGCATTCTGGCGTGAAAGCAAGACTGGCCTCAATGTTTAGCCATTTGAGGAGTATGTATGGGGACATTAACGGTCAGGCCACAGCCGGAACATGAAGATGCACTGGAGGCCGTAGGCGTGTTGTTGCAGGAAAAACGCGCTTCACAGACGTTACTCAAATCACTGATGGCCTACGAGCAACACTGTAATGAGATCGCCCGATTGAAAGCAGCCTTGCACAAGGCCGAGAAAGAGCGTGATGAGTACAAAGGTAAAATAGAGCGCTTTAAAGCTGCCCAGATCGCGTTATTTGAATAGAGCAATGAAGCTAACGCCCTTTGGTTGTTGAATCCCGCTATGTTCCACAGGGAGCCTGTAGAACATAACAGGATTGTCGGTAAAGTGATCCGGGATTGTTTTTGGATCTTCATTCTGGATCAATGTAAATAATTTAGTTATGATTAGTCCGTTCTGCTTACCAAACCTCGACCTTGTAGAAAGGTGCTGGTAGTGATAAATTTCATCGCTAAGTTTGCAAGACACAAAGAATTTCAGGTAGACCACGCCAAAAGGTGGTGAAGGAAGGGTTGAGAAGCCCAAAAAACAAAGCCCCGAAAATCATGCTCTACTTTGGCGAGCGGACATGATAGTCAGGGCTAGGTACGAAACCTAAGAAGGATTATAACCTATGTATTCCTCAAATCAACCCTTGTTCGCCATAAGTGCGGGCGGCGGTGTCTGAACAAAACACATCCCCTACTCCGTTAGTTCGTGATTGCTATGTACTCAACGCTAATCCTGCGTTTCAGATACCGGCACACCATAAACACGAATTGCCAGCGTTCAATAAGCGCCTGATCAATGTGGTGTCCAAGCGCGACGTATCGCGTTGGGAGGGTTTCTATTTCCTTCCTGCCTACCATCATAAGACACATCAACGCATAGAACGGCAGCGCCACTTCAATAAACATCGTGCTCGGGCTATCTGCGCTCTTACTCATGCAATGTGTTATCACCTTCATATTGCCTCAGGCACGATTCCGGCTTGTTTTACAACCTTAGCGAATGAAGCGGGACTGGCGACGGTTTCAAAAGCCGGTAATCTCTCAATCACTCGTGCTACCCGAGCGGCACACACGCTGGCCGCGTGGGGATTGATCCAGTACAAGCTCATTTGGGATAAAGTCACCAAGCAGTATTTCCCTGCTGAAATAGAAGTCACGGAACTGTTTTTCGATTTTATAGGTGTAGGCGCGGATGCGTTTAAAAGAGCACAAAATCAACAGTTAGCATGGATAAATCGCGGACTGTTAAAGAAGGGGGAAGCCGCGATCAGCCTTACAGAAGCACGTAGACGCCAGAAACAGCAGTATCTCGAAACTACCTGGAAGCGCCGTAAAGCCTCTCAGGAAATGAAGAAAATTCAGAGAGCGGCCAAGGTTGCTGTGGCGAAAAAAGATGAAGAGCTGCGGCATATGGTTGCCAAGCAGATTCAAAGTGAAATCCGGCAGGGATTGCATGAAGGTATCGATTTAGCTTCGGTGAAACACCTTCTGAATAAGCGCATCATGTATTACCGTACCGTCGCCAGTTCTGACGACCCTAACACCGCCTGACCTACCTTTTTCAGCTTATCCGTATCAACGGAGGCTTTGCTACGCCTCTAACATGGCTCTGGTCAATAAGTAGTCACCAACACGCTATTCCCCCCGACTTACCACGCTGAAAAAACCGTTTTGAGATCCGTTTAAATAAGTTATGAACATATAGATGCAAATGGTTTTTTTTATTGTATGCAATCAGAAGGTTAGATGCGTGGAGACAGTCCTTTTCTTTTAGAGAACAAGAAATATAAATATAAGAGCCTTACAGCTCTGGATAAGTGACCGCCCTTGCAGCGACGTAAACGTCGCGCCGGTTCGGTTTGTCGCTACGCTCCTAAGTAGCACCCGCAAGCGGGCAAATCGCTGAACATTCCTTTTGTCTCCGACCATCAACCAACAACACCGCTTTACGTTCCGTGGCTTCGCAAAACCCGGTCTTACAGGAAGGAGGGGCAAATTGCGCTTCTAACGCTCACAGAAACGTTTTAGGTATTAGGGTATATGTCAGGATGGAAAAACAACTGATCGCCTCAGGAATGGCGTTTACGTGCCTATTTTAAGTTAAAACCGGCAACGCTCGCCGCAGACTCATGACCGAGCAGCGCGAGCGAATGAGCGAGGAAGCGTAAGATCGTCAGGATTAACAAAGAAAGGAGGACGCGCGGAGGTTCATTGGTGGCCGTTTTTAGGTGTCATGTCGAAGATACCTAATACCGGAATAATTTCTTGGCTCGCACGGCCAGTTAGCACCAAAAAATGTCGCCAGATCCCGTATGGAATAGGCATTTCGCCGCTTTTGAAAGCGCGTATACGGCGTCCGGCTTGTTTGCCGTGTAAACCCAATAATGCGGCCAGCTTATCTTCACTGTCGTACTCAGTGAACACTGTCTGGAATTGCCCGAACCACGCACGGATAAGTTCCGGTGCCGGTGCTTGCCATCCCTCGTTCTCCCTCAGTAAATGTTTATCACCGTATATGGCCGCGTTGAAATCGGGCACAGATCCATAGCGCGGAGCATTTAGGTTATTCCGCAGTGCGTTGCACCCACGTTCGACACCATCACGAAGCAAAATCAGGCGTTGTTCATTGGTATCTGGTAACTCGATTGTTATCGTCATTAAAAGCCCCTCACAACGATTTAAAAGAAAGGGCAGTATGTTACTGCCCTGTTTTAGTAGCGTGCTTACGCGTTAGGTTTAGAGCGGTTTTAGCGCGATATGCTTAATATCAGAAACACGGATGTTTACCAGCTCCAGTGTACCCGTGGCTAAGGGTTCCCATTTGCCCGATGAGTGAATGTGCATCAGGCAGTAGTAAAGATATCTAGGCAGAACAATATCTGTTCTGAATACCTTTATTCCTATATGCTCTGGATTGAATGTATAGGTTGGTTCCCCCACGGATTTTAAAGAGCCTCTACGCACTACCCAAAAGTCTGCATCAGGGAAGCGGGTAGCAATAACAGCAACATCTTGCAGTCTCATCGTTACCTTAGTGAATACTAGCCTTCCAGAACTGGCGGCTTTCTGTTGATCCACTGGTAAACTATATCAGGCACATCACATAAATTCTCTAAGGTATCTTATGTAAATCCTACAGGTTTTCTTGGTGAATCCTTGGGGAATCCGTAGGATTTATGTAAGGACTCTTTGAGTTATTTGTTTGCAACTCGCTCTGATTGCAGTAGCTCATAAAGGCCGGATTCATGGCCGGGTGACAAGTTGATATTCTTTATCCCGAATCGCTCAAGCACCTTCTGAAAGTGTGCCAAATCAAGTGACTCCGGGTGCTGTTCGTAGAGGTTGGAATACAGAGGTTCGTCGCTTTCTGGCTCGATCACCAAAAAAAACCATGACATTGGACTGTCCCAACCTAGCAGAACGTCAACTTTCCCACCGGGAGTTAATCCGGTTAGTCTATGCTGACTCATGTGATACCTCTTTTATACATCCAAAAGGAATCCTAAGAATTCCCCAAGGGAATACTTAGGAAATTTAATGAAATCCTAGATCCCCCCTTCCCTTTCCAACTTTTCGCGTAATGCTTCCATAATGTAATTGGAGAAATCCAGATTTGTTTTGTTCGTATCTCGCAGCTTCTGATGGGCGTCAAAATATGTTGTTGGGATCGCTTTCAGTGTTTTTGTACGCACTGTACGTTGTGCCGGTGCTGCATTATTCTTTTCAGTATTAACCTGTAGAGGCGCTTCATTTCCAATATTGAGAGCGGCATCGAAGATAGATTGTTTATTTTTCATTTGGAAACCTCTTGGGATTCTTAAGGGTATCTATAGGAAACCTAAAATACATCCTATAGATTTCCTACGGATTCCCATTGTACATCAAATTCAGCTTTCAGCTAAAGCCCGTAACTCTTTTACCAGTTCGATAACTTCTCGCCCTGCTTGTGAGCTACGGCCATGCTTAATTTGTGTCACTCCCATTCCTTTTCGTAGTGAGTCTGTAAACCCATAGCGGCCTTTGCGGTATGACAGTCTCCCGTTCAGTAACGTCATGTGCTGAACTTTTTTCATGGTGTCGTCCATGTCCGGGAAGTGTTTCTGGTTAGGTTGCGTTTTACACATCAAAACGTGAGCCTGTATATCTCTGCCCGTCTGCTTTGAGATTTCAGCCAGAACGGTATCGAAGGTAGCCAAACCGATCTGCTCAGTAACATCGTCATTGGCCGGAACGATTATCACGTCAGCAACGGCTATCGCAACGCGGTTAATATCAGCATCAAACCCGCCGCAGTCGATAACAGCCGTTTTCCCTTCCTCATCTACTTTCTTAAGATGTGCCAATAATTCCGCTTTATCTGAAACGGTCACTATCGGCCATTTTTTATCGTCCGGGCGCAGTCTGTTGATTACGCTCAGGCTGTTATGTAAATCCAGATCGAACACTACATCTGGATTAATTTCATCAATGATATGTACACCTGATGTAGTTTTTCCAACCCCACCTTTTGAGATCGAAATTGCATATATAGCCATTGTTACGCACCCCTGTTTAGTGATTCCTTTGGTCATATTACATAAATCCTTAAGGTGTGCAAAGTAAATCTTTTGTGTTTCCTTTGGAAATCCCTCGGGTATCCAAAAACCCAAAAAAAACCGGACTGTTTAACAGTCCGGCGATCTGGCCTAAACCAGTGATTAGAGAGAGTGAGAGAGTTTAGCGTAGGTATACGCGCCCTCTAGCGTATCGGCATGAGAGAGGATGTATTCCCTCAGCTCCTTGTATGCCTGATAGATTGCTGGCTCACTTGATTCACCCGCAACGAGCGACAAAACGTCAAGTGTTACGCCTAGCCCCAGTTGCTGATTATCCAGCGAGATAGAGAAGTTATCGAATCTGACCAGATAGACTTTCTTTATCAAAGGGTACAGGTAGAAGCCTTTGTCTGTTACATGCTGTAACCCCCATTCCTGACTTTCTGGAATGGTAGTACCAGTAATTCGCATTTCATAGAACGTTTCAATAAGAAATTGGAGCATGACAACTTTACTGCGATGCTCGGTATCCTCTAACAGTTCTGCCATGAGATTACGAGTAAAGACTTCGCCCTGAGTGGTTGGGGGGTTTGAGGTATGTTTCATAATGGCTCCTTGTGGGAACCATATCGCCACTGGCGATATGGTTCGCCGTGGCATGAAGGGATTAAGTGTGCGTTTCAACCGGGTATAGCGCACGTTAGCCGGTGTCCTATGATAGCAAGGTGACGTAAAAACGTCCAATATGAAGAGGGAAGTACATTGGGAATCCATTATAAATCTATAAGAAATCCAAAGGAAATCTTATGGAGTCCTGAAAGGTTTTCTTTCCGGTTCTGTTGTTAGGGTGTCAACATTGAAAGCATTGCGGGATCTGGCGGGAATGTAAACTGTATTCCCCGGTTCCGGCCTATCCCCACATCGAGGGCAAACACCCTCAGGTAGTGTTGTGTGCTCTTAAAATCCCGGTGTCCCATATATGCCTGTAATGTAGCGGGAAGCGCACCATGCATCGCCAGATGCATAGCAAAGCTATGTCTCAGTGTTTTGGGGGTGATCCCCGGAATGGAGAAGCGTATTCCGTGCTGCTGGCATTCATCCAGTGCGATATTCATCCAGTTCCGGGCGGTGTCGTCTGTTATCCCCCATACCGGTTTAGTCCGGTGGCGTGTAAATGTCGCCAGATGGTCACGCAGCCTTACCGTAAAGGCTTCATCCAGCAGTGGTACAGCCCGTTTTACCGGCTGATTTTTGCGTGGCCGTCCGGGGCGCGGCTGCTGGCGCTGTTTGAGGGTGTGCAGCACCACGAACGGCCTCGCGGCATCGAGAACAATATCTTCCGGGGTGACGGCCAGCGCTTCATTGATCCGTGCGCCGGTGTTCCAGATAAGGTCAAACAACATGCGCTGGCGCAGGTCTGCAACGGCATCGAGTAACACGGCCACTTCCGGGGCAAGCAGATAGCGCGGGTATCCTGTCGTGGCGGCTGCGAGCTGGCGCAGGGCATAAGCCAGCGTGTAATCCATTCCCACCGGCACGGCAGGGGGAACGTTATGTACCGAAGCGACGCTACGTGAATTCTGCAAGATTTCGCGGGGTAATGTGGTCAATTTTTTAATCTCCGCTCAATGCCGGTTACGTGACTGTTACGTATCTATTCTGACGTAAACCGGAAAACCGGGCGCGGGTAAAAACTCCGCTGGCCGTAAATCGTGGACGGTTAAATCACCCCGTTACGGAGTTTAACCGAATGGCCGGGGCGGGGCAGACACAAACACACCCCCACGGTTGAAAGAAACCCGCCCCGCCCGACACAATATATAGTATGTCCGTCAGCTGCGACCGATACAACATATAGCGTTATCCACAGAAACGGGGCCGATAAGTGCGGCGGTTCGGTGGAATGGGCGTTTTACCGAACAGGGCTAAACAGGATGAATTGCTGATGTCAGCGTGTTAACTGCGAAATAGGCCACAGTGATTGCCAGCGCGAGGCTGAATCCTATTGTCATCACAAACACGGCTAGTTTACGCAGAGCACGGTTTGGTTTTGGGATTATGGATAACGCTAAAAAACCGCCAGACAACATAAAAAGACCTGTAAGGAACGGAAGCAGCATATTCACCTTCACTCTTTCAAAATTTATTCTGATTATATACGTTAGTAATCATATGAATCATGGTTAAATGAGTGCCAGTGCATACTTAAAATAGAGGAGTAGGCTATGTTCGATCAGATTACCGATGGAGTGCATTTTGTAACGGCACTGATCTTATCAGTAATTATTTGGGGATTATGTCTTGCCGTTGCGTGGTATTACCATTTCAGTGAGGCGCGGCGTTACTCATGGCATAATAACTCGTTGGCTGATTTTATGGATCTGATACCAAATTGGTTGATGAACACAGTTCTTGTTGCATGGTTTATTGTGGGGACGTTTCCCATGCTGAACTATGTTGCCGATAAAGCGCAGTTCGGTGGTGTTGTAGGCCGCGCTCGCGAGCTAAACATGTTCGATGATCGACCGTGGTATGGTGTTGGCGGTTATCAGTTCCTGATTGTTGTGGTGATCCTGATAGTGGGATACCTGATTAACTGGTATCGAAACAAGTGACGTTAACTCATTTAAAAGTTATCCAGTAAGCAGAACGGGAAAGGGGATTCCCCGTTCTGCTATCACTTTCTCTCTCCGCAGCGCATCAAGTAGGGAATTTTCGCTATCATTTTTGCGGCGGCCAACCGACCGGCACCATTCAGAATGATAGCATTTCAATCAGATCTATTTTCTGGCTTACCAGCGCCGCGATGCGGCTCGGTCAACCCCTCGACCGCACGAAAACAAGTTTCGTGTCAGTCTCGCGGTTTTAGTTATCGTTCTTCTCGTCCTTGTTTGTGGGCGGAACGCCGTGCTTCAGCAGTAAATCGCTTATGGCCTCGTCCAGTAGTCGGCTTTTAGGGATGCGAGTCTTGGCGGCCAGCTCGTCGAACAGCGGTACGAGATGATTGTCGAGCGAGGACGTGAAGCGGCGGCGGTTTTTCAGAAAGGGTTCAGCCATAACGTTAAGGTTCCATTGTGAAATGAAACTAGTGTAAAGGGCTGCTAGATAGATTAAACTGGTTGCAAATAGTGCCTATATAGTGTCAAAATGCAAAAAATAGCAACATCAGGGAAGGTTTGGTTTAGTCGCCGTTACTGGCGACTTTTTTTATGCGGGATCAGGTGTTCGTAACAATGGCATCAAGAGCAGAAATGATTTCATTTCTGGATGAGGCTATATTGCATATAAAATCTTTATTATTTATTTTCTTCGCCTCTAAAAATGTTATTGCAGGTAAGAATACATAGAAATCAGATTTATTAATTTTAACAAGTGGATTTATTCTTTTCTTATTTAGGTCAATATCATTTTTCGATACCAGAGGAACGACAATCCTTGTCGTTAAGTCGTCAAAGTAATCATTCTGGAGAATAAGGTAGAACGGCCAAAGTTTATTCGTTTTGGCCGATGGATTGCGGTATACATCAAATTGCTTTGGCATTACAGACTCCCAAAGAAATCGTCATCTGTTAGCATTCCAGCCTTTGCCATAAATTGGTTCATGGCTTGCATATCTTTTTTTTCTTCTTCACGCTCAACATTTTTTGCTTCAATTGCTTGAGCGAGAAGGGTATCCAGTGTTGCCGACAGGTTCATGTCCATACTCCGGGCTTTATCAACCAGTGAGGCTGTCAGGTATACGTTAGTGCTTCTTTTGGTGCTGTTACGGGTGGAAGCGGCAGTATTCATGGTGCTTACTCCTATGCGCAATGGTATGCGCATAAGTATGAGGGATGATTGGATAACAATCAAGCATCCTGCTTTAATCGATTTTTATAGTATGAACTTATTTATTAGCTCTTCGCCATTTCCAAGGTTCAACAGCTTTAGGATCAGACCAAATCCCTTTTTTTTCAGAGCGAGCTTTATTCTCTAATGTTACATATTTTTCATTAGTCGGTTTTCCGTGATAACGGTACGCCCATGCCATGCCGGTAGTAACCATCTTTTCATTAATACTATCGGGAGAGTATACCTCCCCAAGAATACGACCATAACGATCACTGCCATGTGATTTTACATTTACCCATTTATTAGCAGTCAGCATGGTTAACATTTGTCGTGAGCGTTGACCATAAGGTTGTGATTTTTCAGGTGCATCTATACCCTCAAGCCGTATTCTACTTATTTTATTACCTTCTTGAAGGACGTCTAAGGTATCACCATCGAGAATCCTAACGACTTTCCCTTCAATATCTGCGAGTACGCTTAACGGTAATGCTATTAATAAAAATAGAAACTTAAATTTCATTATTTACTTCCTTCATTTTTAAATCTGCTAATATATTTAAATCCTGTTTGGATAAGGTAAGTTATTACACTGGCAATAAATAATGTAAGTAACGCATCGTAATATTGCTTTGTTAAAACATGAAAGGAAGCAGTAATCATTGATACAATTATTATCGATATAGTTAGTGATTTCATTTTCAATTTCTTCCTATGTAATACTAAATAGTTTACAAACTAACACCATTTTTAGAGAAATGCCAGCTTGTATAACTTGTTGAACAAACGTGAGTTTGCTATGATTACCTTACCGGACAACGTGCGCTATACCCGGTTGAAACGCACTTTCTAAACACATCGACCAAAGGCAATCATTACGCTGCCTTTGGCTGCGTGATGATTTGCCCTATGAGGTAACATCATGTTCGATAATCTCGAAAAACCTATCTATGACTTTCAAACCCGTCTTAATTGTGAATGTGTAGAAGCAGAAATTGATAGTTCTGTTATTACTTTGCAATACACCGGGCGCGATTCATACCAGAACCTCGATGCTTATCTAAGCGAACGCAGATCCGTTCTGCAAAAACTAAACCTGGATGATTTTACCGATCCGAAAGTTTACAAGCGTGCTTGGCTTTTTGATCGCGTTGTTATCCATGCTTGCCTGTATCCTGATACACGCACTGCTGATGTAACATTCTTCATGCTCAAACGTGAAGCTCTTGTTCATTTAGACGTGGAACACGTTGTATTAAAGTACAGAAAACACTTAGCTGATAAAGCATAAGTGATCGTAGGGATTGAGTTTATACTCAATCCCTTTTTTTTATTCTGAATCAGGCTTACACTGTAAAAGCCAGAACGGGGTTTCACTGGCTTCTAACCCCACATTAATTCTTTCCCAAAGGCTACTGCGTGGCCTTTGGCTGCGCAGAACGCCCTATAAAGAGGGTATCTGTATGAATACTTCCAATAGCGCTATCCCTGTAATTGAATCTGTTGTGGCCTCACACAGAGAGCGTATGCGTTTTCTTCCTTCATATCTGAAAACGCCGCGTAATGTCATGCTGTTTGAGGGGCTGCTTTACACCATGATGGATAAACTATCAGATGAGTATTGCGGAGGGCATTGGGAAATGCACCACGTAACCAATGGTGCTTTCTTTATGTCCCCAACGGATCAGGAAACATATCATTGCTCATGGTCAGGTAATTACTATGAAGGTGATATGAGTGCGGAGGCCGCTGGAATTACGGCAACATTGTTTGCCTTATGGCATCTGGTTGCTAAGACTCAGGATCAAGGTCTTTATCAGTTGTATGTACATCTTAAGGATTTTGCATATGAGCATAAAGAGAGCGGCCATATATTAGCTGCTATTGACTAATACTGGCCGAACGGTCAGATCACCGGGGAAATTATTCCCCGGTTTTTTTCTCTGTCAGGGAGCGAGCCAGTTTACCCGCTTCGCTAACGCTACTGGCGAACTCTGAACGAAAGCGGTTGATAGGTCTGAACAACTCCCGTCTTTGCCTGAAATATTCACTCTTAGTTATATTTCCGCACTGATATAATTTTCGGAGTTCACCATGAGCTTCATCGCACAGAATATTGACGCGAACGAACATCAGAACAGGGGGGCAGGGCATAACGCCAACCGTTATTTTCGTTGGGTTAATGAAAGCTGATAAATCAAGAGAAGCGCTTATTGGATTATTCTTTAGGGATTTTTTTAGTGATTTTATTTGGCCTAAATAGAAATCCTGTAACTCTTTTAACGTAGTCTCTGTATTGGGTAAAGATTCCTTGTAATACACTGCCAATGCGTACTGACTTTTATCAGCATATTTTTTTATATTGGATAATGTAAAGGCTCGGGCTAACCAATAAGAAATTTTCTTGCCGCAAGGAACACGGCTAGTTACATTATCTTTATTAAAATCATCATCCCACATTAACACATTAACTATATCGTGAAATGTAATCGGGATTTTAACTATCTTTTCCATAATCAGCTCTGCTTTTGACAATGTTTATTAGGTCATGTTTGGTTGTCAGCCTGTTTTGCATCCCGGTGAAAAAAATAGCTATATCCAAATGAAGTGGATAATTTTCGCGCTCTTTGGTTATGAATTCTAATGCTATTCTTTTATATTCATCAGAATTAGGCGCTTGTAGTAATCTCAAAACAAACTGACATTGAGTAGGCGATCCATGCTGCGCCGCCCATTGAAGTACAGCCTCAAAATCAAATCGCTGTACGTTCTTTTTGGTGTTGTCCAATGCTGCCACAAACTTTAATCTACCTTGATTGTACTCGTATGCCCCATCAACAGGATCGTTACAGCGAACGCCCTTCACAGGGCGTTTGTCGAAAGCGAGTTCCCATAGGCCAATATCCTGATTAAAAGCGTAATCGGCAGGGGTTGCGAGTCGAATCAATTTGCTCATTGTCCGTCAGTTCCTTCGGTGTCGGACAATTCTTCTAAGCGGTTTCGTAGTAACTCAGCAATATCTTCTTCCGGGTTGTCAATATCCTCAGGATTGAGATCCAACAGTGACAAAATGGCTGAATACTGCGAGCGGGATAAAGCCAAGCGATATTGAGGCTCTTTCTCTTGTTTAGGCTTGCTTCTGTTAAGCAGCTCGTTAATCACTTTTTTAGCCGTTTCACCACCTTCAAGCCGCTGCCGTAGCTCCTTCATATCATCTTCGGCTACCTTATCTAATTTTCCGATAAGGTTAAGATCGCCAATAAATGACTCTTGGACTAATTTCTGCTTAGGCTTGGCGAGTCGAAAAACGCTCATATATTTACTGACTACTGTTTTATTAGATAAACCATGAGCTGCAATTATCTGGTCAGTGGTCAGTCCATTATCTTTATCTGTTTTAATAGATAAGGCACGTTCGAAGATATTTAAATCCCGGCGTAGAGAGTTTTCAGTTGCATGATCAAGGTGCTCAATAACCTTATCATCATATGATTTTATTTCGCACTCTGTCTCTATTTCTTCTCCTATTTCTTTCTCTAGCTCACTGCCAGCGCGCCAGCGTGATTCACCTTTAAGTATGACAAATTCATTTTCATTAGCTCCCGGCTTAACAACAATACGTTCACGAATACCGTATAGCGAGCCATCCGGCATTCTCATACCAATAGATTTTTTCAATTTTTCAATATGTTCACGCGCTACAGGGCTTTCCCAATCGCGGCGATCCTGCTTCTTATTGGGCGTCAGTTGAGACAGTTTTAATACTCTAATTTCTGACATTTTTAGTCCTCTTTTTTGCCAATACTAGAAATAAGGTCACTACCTGAAACGGGATTTTTAACGGTTTTTTCAGGTTTTACGCCCTTAACTTTTTCAGAAAGCATCCTCACAAATTCTGGATCTTCCTCAGGGTTAAAGTGCACCTTCTCTACAGTTTCAATATCAATATTATCAATATCGTTCTGTTTTTTACCAGAAAGAATTTCTTCATTTATCTGATTTTCTGTAACCTCTTGATTTATGATCTTTTCTTGTCTAGTGATAGCCTCATTACGTGAAGGTAACGATACTTTTTCTTTTACATTTATCCAGCTTGTAAAAAGATATTGCGCTAAACCTTCATTATTCATGAATACACCAACACGTTTATTCAGGCTAAGTATAGAGTTTGTGTTGATAAGGTTTTCTTCTTCTGATCCTATCATTCTATTACCAGTCCATTTTTCGGCACCGAATCCATCAGTATCAACCTGCTCCATGCGTGTTGTGCTTTTTAGGATAGTACCAGTATTATTTGCGACCCATTCAGCGGTATCAAAAGAACATTTATACGAGAGGGTTATTAGAGTGTTAGTCTCAACCTGATTTTTAAGGGCTTCTTTATCTACTGTTTGGTCTGGAACGTTTTTAATATCATCACGCTCTTGATATGCAAGAGACATGTTTGCATCTTTAGAAAGGATAGTTGCTAATGCGCTTGCAACAGTTGCAGATATACAAAACTTAGCTTCATCAAGAGCAGCATAAATATGTTTCGTGTGTTTTTTTCTAATGATGCAATCTTTCCATTCAATTAACAAAGCCGTACAAACTTCGCGTATTAAATCATCGTCCTGCCGACCTTTTATATAAACAATAGAAGCATTCTCTAATTCCTTTTGAATATTGAAACCTTCACCTTTTTTAGGGAATAAATGGGGAAGCAGTTTCCACTCATCTAATTTAGTTCTTATATTTAATGTGTTTTCAAAAATCCATTCTTTTTTTGCATCAGGAACCGCGTTGTCTTTTCCATTAAGAAGTTTATCTAGATGTTGTAAAGTACCGTCCCAATAGTTAGTCAAAAATGTCATTATCTGGCGGTTAATTTGCTTATAATGATCTGCTGTAGTACCTGTATTGGATAAACCAAAAACCTTATTAAATCTCTGTAAGCGTTCTCTTAATAATCCATGTTCGAATGGTGCATATGAACCAATGCTTTCACCAGTCAAATCTAAAATAACTGGCAGTGGTTTATTCCAATCCTTGCAAGATTGCACCATTACTGAATAGATAAAATCATCTGGTTTCTGGTCAAAAAACCAAACACCCCAACCTTTCCAGATTGCTTGGTCAATAAGAACTTGTTGAATTACACCTTTTCCTGTTTGAGTTGCACCGAGTATTTTTAAATTTTTAGATTTAAACTCTTCATCGGATACATATATTGGTTCATCATCTGGATTGAGTCCCATAAATACAAAATCATCTTTATAGTATTTCCGATTGTCAAAGGTCTTACTTGCGTATTTATCCTTTTCAACGCGAATATCACTAAGGCTATCTCCAGTTTGCGATACCCTATATTTACGTTTCCAAGCAGAAATTCTAGGTGTTATAAATCGCCTATAAACTAGATGAATTAAATATGGAACTAAGAATACAGTGATTAATGATATGACGGAACTGACGTTTAATACTTGGTTTAACACATTTCCGTATATCAATCCTAAGTACTCTAAACCATCGTCTTTACCGAAAACGTTCAGCGAAACAAGAAGTACAAAGCCATTGAACATTAGAACAATCAAAACATAAAATACGAGTAACTTTACGCGCAGATAACTAATAATGTGATCCATTACACTTAGGTCTGATTTCTTAGTTACATGACCGCTGAATGTGAACTGTATTAGCACGGCCAGTATCAAAAGAAACAGATAAGTAAGCCCCGGATAGGCATGATCGTACACCCACCTTAAGAAACCCACTCCGTCAAAATTCATAGTCATTCCTTCCTTACTGTCATCAACACACAACCTACACCGTATCACTGAAAGTTTACTCCGCGTAAACTTACGTGACTTCAAGGTCAAGCCCCATGAGTTTACTCTGCGTAAACTCTGGTTATTATTTAATCACTTTTGGCGATTAAATGATAACCAAACCCCCTATTTTTGTCCCTATTTTACCCTATTATTATTCATAGGGTGTAAAATATAATCAAAAATAGAAGGTCAAGGGCATGTTTCGAGCGTCTTATCAAAAACGCCTAAGCGTTTTTGAAGCGACTTACGAAACACATTGCGGGGATGTTTTCTGGACGAAAACAACCCCTTAGGGATTCCGCTCGCCGCTCCACCCCCTTTCATTTCTGGTCGGCTGGACGCCTCCCGACAATGAAATTCCCCCGCGCGGCGTCAGCCGTCTTCGACGACTGACCACCCCCCTAAGGGCGCTGCGCATACGCGGCACTTTCGCTTTGCTCAAGCACCGTGTATGCTTGCCCTTAGTGTCGTGTCGCCCCGCACCGGGCGAAAAGGCGCGAATCGGCGTATACGCCTCAAGCGCGCTTTTCTTGGTGCGTGACTCACTCCACTTTCGGGTTGCGGCGGTTCCCCCTAGCGGGGAACCTTGCACCACCCTAAGGGGGGTGGTCAGTCGTCTCGCCTTTGGCTCGCGCCCTGACGCCGCGCGGATGACGCGGATTGAACGCTTCGCGTCCTGCCATTCCCCCTGAACGGGGGATGACAGGATAGACCGGAACTTTTTGCGTGGGCGCAAAAAATTCCTTTGTCCCCGCGTGGGCGCGGGAACAATCTATTCAATTTCTTTTAAGGGCTTTACCCGCCCCCTCAGGGGGCTTGTTGGTGCTCTATGTATGAACGTTGTTATACACATATGCACAATCGTTATGCGCCGTCTTACGGCGTCGCACCACTCCCGCTTAACCTTGCAACGTTATCCGTTGTAAGGTTTCGCTGGTTTACGCTCAGGTGTATATGTGCATAACGAATTTTTTTGACAGGAGCTAGCTTTGAACACATTTGATATTAACGCTCAGAAGCGTGAGAAAATTGTCATATGGCTTGCCAAGTTTGGTTTCTCTACACGCGATCTGTTATCAAAAATGTTGAGTGTTAACGTTGACGGGCAAGGAGCATTTTTTAAAAAGTTAGTTGAGAGTGGAATTACGAAAGAGGAGTACGTACCCGGAACACGTAAGCGAGTTATCACTCTGACACCTGACGGCGTTCAACAAGCAAGAATTTATCAACCCGATCTTGAAGTAAAATCTCTGCGTAAGTTTCCATTACATACACTCATTCATAGTTATAGTATCCAATCCTTTTTAACTACTCAGAAAGGTGTTAAGGATTTTTTTAGTGAAACCGAGTTAGCCAAAAGAAAATTTATTCGCAGACCTGATCTGCTAATCGTCAATGATGCTGGCGTTAAGATAGCGATTGAAGTTGAGTTAACACAGAAGGACGTTAACCGGGTTTACTTCAACTTTTATGGTCACGTTCAGGATTGGCAGCAGGAAAGAATAGACCATGTGATTTATTTGTTTTCTTCTCCAACGGTTTTAGCCAGATATGAAGAACTCTATCAAAAGAATCCTTGGCCTAAATTTATTACAACTGATGGAAACGTTCGACACATGAGCAGATCGGGATCTGTTGATCCCTCACACGCTCACACTCATGGGCTGATGTATTTTCATAAGTTTGAACCTTACGCCTTGTAGGAAGGAGTTTTGATATGCAGTATCCGTTTGGTCACATCCCTGATGAAGATAAAACTGGTATCAAGCGTTGGAATCTAATCCACGATGAAATGATGCCAATCCTTGGCTTGTATAAGCAGTCCGACATTACCGATATTTTTGTTGACCGGTACGACAAAATTAATGTTATGCGTCGTGGAGTCCTTGAGAAAACTGACTGCGCATTTAATTCAGAAGAAGCGTTAGTGTCGTTGATTGAACAACTGCGTAAAACACTAAATCAGGATTTTGGCTTAAACGCCCCGATCCTTGATGCGCGTCTACCCGATGGTAGCCGTTTGAACTGCACTCATGTATCAGTGACGCCGCAAGGCTCATCAATGTCGCTGCGTAAAGTTCCAGTGATTGCTTTATCGAAAAGTAACTTCATTGATTCGGGGATGCTGACAGAGGAGATGTTAGCCTACCTCGTTGAGATGATTGAGCAGAAAGATATATTCCTGATCTCCGGTAACATGGGTTCTGGTAAAACATCGCTGCTGCGTTTTCTATCAGAGTACATTGATAAACGTGAACGACTCATTACAGCCGAAGATACTCAAGAATTACATATCAATGAGCGCTTTCCGTTTGGTCTTGCAATGGAAGCTGCAAAGCGTAAAGACAGCCCTATAGATCTCCCGGCTCTTATACACGCTACGTTGCGTCAACAACCAGATCGCGTTTGGGTAGGTGAATTTCGTGTTGCCGAAGCCGTAGACGCCTTTATGCAGATTATCTACACGGGCGTTCGTGGATGTGCAGGGACTATACACGGTAGTAGCTGCCTGAATGCAATCATTCGTATGCAGTATCTTTTAGCGTCCTCAGGTAAGGTTGATTACCATCTTACGGGTGAGCTGATTCGCGGAGCTATCAACGTCATTATACAGACTCACCGTGATCCAAAATGGGGAAGACGTGTAACGGAAATTGGCCGTTTGGTTGATGGCGAAGTTAAGTTGATTTTTAAGTTCAATACCAAAACTGGCGAGCATGAGCGGGTTGACGGTAATTAGATTTGATGCGGTTTTGTTTGTGGGAGATATTTGTTGGACTGTTGACAATTATCAGTTTTATAACTTCCTCCAATGGGTTGAGGGTGTATAGGAAATTTCCTATTGCATCCCTCTACCTCAGGAAATATGGCAGTTTACAAAACTTGCTATTGATAGAAGTATGTAAAGAATGTAAAGTTCGTGACATACAAATCAAGATTTTTTACTTTTTGGTACTACTTGATTTGTTTCTCCTGCGAGGCGAGCCATCTGGCCTGAACTCAGGCGGGGGATTGATTGGAGTACGGTTCTGTTCCGCAAGGGCTAACCACTGCTCCTTTTCGTCTAGGGATTGACTCTTTTCTGCGTTTATCGTCATTACGATTTCCGTTGCGTCAATCCCCAAGGCGTTTGCGATATCTAAGCATTTTTCTCGGCTTAACCAAACCTTCCCATACCTTAGCGTCGTGATGAACTGACGGCTAACACCTAGATACTCCGCTATCTTCCAGTTGGCATTTAGTCTCGTGTGGCGCTTCAAGGCTTCAATGTAATCGTAAAGTTTTTTCATCTCTTTGTTGAACCTAGTCCTGTTCAGTGCTATAAGAGCCTTATGTAATACTGATTGGTTTTACTTAACGATGCAAGATAAACAGACTACTGCTAACGAGCAGGGAAATCCGAACCTCACGAACGCGAAGGTTTTCAATGCCAGGAACATGAAAGCTGGCATTCCACAGCAGATGTACATCCTTCTGCTGTTCCTGAACATCTTTGCGTTGGTACTTGCGATTAAGTTTTTCAGCATTCTGTCGGTGCTGGCATTCATTGTTTTCGTTTTGCTGACGGTGATCCCTATGTACATCATCCACAGCGAAGATCCTGATGCTCATATCGTTTGGCGTCGTGTGATCTTCAGCTCAGGGAACCTCAATAACAGCAAAACAACGCAGCGAAAAGTTGTCTTTATCAAACTCTCTAGCCATAAAGGATAATGTTACATGAAACAGAAAGTTATGGGTAAATTTTCACAGGTAAAACACAAGGGGATGAAGTGGGCGTCCCTTGTTGGTGCCTCGTTGTTTTCTACGGCGGCACTCGCTGTAAACAATGATGTTTCTCTGCCTAGTGCTGATAGTAGCTATATGCAGAAAATTATCAATTGGATGCAGGAAGTTATGGACGTTATCGGCGGTGCAGGTACGTTGTTTGTTGCCTTTTTATCCGCTTGCGTAGCAATTCTGATGTGGATCGCTATTCCGAAACAAAGTGGCGGGGCGCTCGCTTGGGTTCTGCGTGTTTGTATCGGTGCTATTGCCGTGTTTAACCTTGCCTTGCTGTTCGCTTGGTTGCAGAAGTAAGGGGGTACACCATGCCTTCTAGTCAATATAACGAACAATTGAATCTGGCCGGTCACGATGAAGGGGCGGTGTATACGTACACTGGCACCGTTGTTGGTGGTTTGGCGTTAACCGGCGTAGACCCTTCATCTATCACAGAGCCGGTACGCAAGTCTCTTAGCGTGATTTTACGTAACATTATTCAGTTACTTCCGGCCAACGTGTCATTATCGGAATATTATCTGCACTATGAAGGCGCTAAGGTTAAGCTGGCAGAACGTGAGAACCCACGTAGCCAGCTCCTTTCAAAACGCCGTCAGGCATTCTTAAATAAAGTACGTAATCTCAATGATTCCAAGTTGTTTTGGACTATAGAGATTATGCCGGATGAAAATCTGAACAGCATTTTCTCGACTACCTTTGCGAAGAATCTTTTTAACAGCATTTTTGATCCCGATGCACGTAAACGTGTCGGACTTGTGTTCAAAAACAAAGATGCCTACATGATAGAGGTTGAGGAGTATCAGAAGCAGTGCCGTAAGTTGCACGATACGTTAAAAGATCTCGATGGCCGTTTATCGTTCTTCTCTCCTGATAATGTGGAAATGGGCGTTGAAGGTATCTGGCGGCTACAAAAATTTCTGGCGAACTTCAATCCTCGTTATCTGACTAATAAGCCTTGTCCCGTTCCTACAGAAAATTGGGATCAGTACACGCTTGACGCCGAAGATGTTAAGAACGTCATGGTAGATGGTGTGCCGATGCTGAAAATCGAGTCTGTAGAACCGGTATACGTCCGTATAGCAAGTATCGTTCAGCAAGGGCAGAAAGCAGTTCCCGAGGGTGTTTGGGCTAGCGATGTAAGCGGAAAACGTCCCACTTTATTACGTGGGAACTATGTATTCTTCAACCGTTTCAGTACGGTTTCAGCTTTAAAACGCTCATTGATTCTCACTGCTAAAGAGAACGAAATTTACCGTAATCAAATTAGTTTTGCTGAATTAATGAATAACCGTGTAGATAGTGAACGCCTTGAAAATAAGGTTAAACAAAATCCGCACCTTAAAAAGATGCAAGAAGAACTAATGGATGCGTCAAACTCGCCAGATCGTATTGGTGAGTATGTTTCGTCTATAGCGGTTTTTAATACTGACCCCTATAAGCTAATCGAGGCGGCAAAAGAAGTTGATCGTGTTATTTCTGACTCCATGACTTTAATTTGGGAAGGGGTTGGGCTTGAAGATGCGTATTTCAATATGCAGGTCTGTAGCCCTAAAAAATCCTACAGAACCATGCTTTATAATTCCTCTCAAGTCGGTGCGGCAGCGCTGTTTTATCGTTCGCATCAGGGTATTAAAACATGGGATAAAGGTTTTGAAAAAGAGGAGGCTTGGTATGTCTTTGAATCAGATGATGGTACGCCTTTCTTCTTTACTCCCAATGTCGGTGAAAAATGTCTTATTAATGGTGTTGGCCCGACTCGTTCAGGAAAATCGTTCTTAAAAAATGTCATAGCATCACATTTTACTAAGTTAGGTGGAATGTATTCTGCTCTGGATATTGATCAAGGCACATTGCCGCTGGCGAACTTTTTTAAAGAAGATGGAGCCGCATTTACGTTATCCGATGATATGCAATCGGGATTTAGTACATTCGCTACACCTGAAAGTGAAAATGATACCGATTTTATTGTTCACGTTATTGAGCAAATAAAAATGATGGTTAAGTTCAATGAACGTGAAGAAGATAAATATCTTACTCCAGATGAATCTAATGAGCTTGCCGATGCAATTAAAAGTTTGCTGCGTCAACAATTCGGTAATCAGGAAGGGCGCTTGTCAGTTAATACCCTTTCTACATTGATGGCTAAATGTGGAAACAGTATTCGTAATAAAATGGCTGCGTTCTTTGATAATGGTTATTATGCACGGCTTTTTGATAATGAAGTTGATGCTATCGGCGTTCTAGATAAGCCAGTAGCCGCCTATAACCTTGCAGCAGTAAAAGATAAGCCGCAAACAGCACAGCTTGTGCAGCATGAAATATTTTTCCGTATTGTTCGCCTCTTTGAGTCTGCAAAATATCGTAACTTACCAAAAATGCTCGATATTGATGAGGCTCAGTACACACTCTCTGTTCCCGGTGCGGCTAATTGGGCGATAACCAAGGCTCGTACTTGGTTTAAGCACGGTGGCGGTATGAGTTTTTGGACACAGAACCCACAGCATTACTCAAACTTGGATGAGTGGGAAACTCTGCGTTCTGCTGCTTCTGTCTTTATCTTTATGAGTGATCCAAAAGCAAACACGGAACACTATGTTAAAGCGTTCGGTATTTCTCCTGACGAAGTAGATATAATAAGGAAACTGAAACGAGCGCAGCAGGCTTATATCGTTATCCCGGAAGCTCAAATAGCAAAAGTTATTAATTTGATTGTAGAGTCGGAACAATACGCTATATGTACGTCTACTGCGCATGAGGCAGCTCTGGCGCAAACTATTTATGCTGAAACGGATGATATAGATGAAGCAATAGGCCGGATTGTTGAGGGGCTTAAACTGCCAAAAACACCGGTTGAGACAGAACGTGATATGGAGACTATGTACCTATGAAACGTACATTATTAGCTGTAATCATGGCTGGTATCCTTTCCTCTCCTGTTTATGCAGGTGTGCCTGTTGATGACTTTACACAAATTGCAGGTCAGCTACGTGAGCTTTCACAGGGTATCCGTGATTATGAGGAATACATTAAACAAACCGCTTTAAGTAATACGCAGTTGCTTGAAGCGTATAAGCGTTATGATCAGATGCTGGCCGATTATCAGCAGGTTTTGCGTGAAGCAGAACGGCTTAAAACGACTTTGCAGGGGGTTGATTTACAGAACTTCCTCAATAACCTGAAAAATATTGACCTTTATGACCCTCGTTATGCGTCTGGTGATGATCCAAACGTTGGTAGTAAGCCTTGGGATGATGCGGTAGAGCGTAATAAGCTCCTGAACGGTTGGGGTATGTCAGATCAAGAATGGTCAGAAATGAATGCGGCTATTCCTTATACTGGCGATGATCGCGAACGTGCAAAAGCAATATTCCAATATCGAAAACGTAAAGCCGAAGCGTCTGTTAGACAGGATTTAGCGTCGAAAAACTTTGACGCTAATATTGTTAGCCAAACAGAACAAGCTCAACAAACAAAAGAAGCACTTGATGCTCTAGGGGACAATGACTCACTTGCCACTCAGCAATTAATTGCGCGACAGAATCAATTAATGATTGAGCAGAATCTTAACCAGCAAGCCCAAACTAATACTGATTTCAGTATGTCTAATCAAATTGCAAATGATTATTTTAATAAAATGGCAAGGGCACGTGCTTTAAAAGAAAAAGCTATGGCTGATTCATATAAGGGGAACAATTAATGAAAAATGTAAATTTTTTGGTTTCATTTTTTGCATTAGGCATTATTTCTTTTGGGGCTAATGCTGCTGATAAATATGTTGATCCAATTCAAAAGAAAATTGATGAGCAGCATAAGCCACTGATTGAAAAATTCAAAAAAAGCTGTCAATCAAAAAACACGATAGGGTGTCAGATAGAGGCAGCTAATCGCGCTGATGAAGCTATTCCTAATCGTGGAACCCCCCGTTATTGTAAGCAAGCCTATGCTGGTTACTCTAATACACAGAGTAAACAAAAGCTAAGTGAGTTAGTTAAGCTATATGACTCTCTTGAAGGGCAGTCTACAGCCACAAGATGGCCGGGGAAAATAACACAAGCAAATATTGATTTTGAGGCATCTTGCTTGCTCGAAAACCTTGGCGAACGTAGGGACGGTATTGTAGGCGCAAAATTATATCTTGGGTTATCCCCTAGATAAATAATTAGGCGTTTTTTATTACGGTTAGTCCGTAAGGAGATTGCTTTGTCTAAAAACAAGATATTGATAATTTTGATTGGCATTTTTGCTGTATTTCCTGCGTTCGCGCTTGATAATGCGGTTACGCAGAAAATAGATGCAAACATTAACGAATATGTAAATGCCGTCCTTTCAAGTTCTGGTAGTGATATTTATGTTTTCGTTATGGCTGTAGCAACATTTCTTATGTTTGTATGCGCCGTAGGTGAAATAATTAAATTCATATATGGACAAGCTGATTGGGTGGCAATATTCACCCTTATAATTGTATGGTTTGTCACAATGGCATTGATTACTTCATATGGCATGGTTACGGATACCGTTAAATATGCATTTAACGAGTTGGCAGACACCTTCCAGTATCTGACTATTGGTTCCAAAGACAGAATGTTCCTATCTAACTTCATTGATAGGGTGATTAATCAAGCTGTTCAGGCTCCTGATGTTGGTTTTACTGACACTATTTATATGTGGGCTATTACT